>NZ_JAPWAG010000003.1:0-172500 GCF_041432775.1 Pauljensenia sp. 20925_1_34
CCTCATGTCTGAGATTTTTGATTTTGAAGACCGTTGGCCAGAACTCTTCGACCGCCTCGACGCACGTCAGCGCAACGCCGTGCGTCAGTCACTCGCCGCAGGATGGCATGAAGGCTTTGAACCCACCCGCGAGCACGTCGAAAACCTGACAGACTACGTGCTCGGGCTGATTGATGACAGCGAGTACGAGCGCCGTTCACGGGCGATGGTTAAGCGCCTCTTGCAGAACACAAATAGCAAGCCCACGTCGCTTTGATGTACGACACCTGGGAATCCTACTTCTACCCAGAAACGTACAACCCTGCGACGGGGCAGGGAACACTGCGCAACCTCTTTGGGGAGCGTGATGCCGCCGCCTTGAGTCTGCTCGAATTGGGCTTAGGCTGGTGTTGTTGACACTTCGTTAAGCGGGTGTGTGTGCCTGCGGAGAGTGAGGTGCCTGTTATGGGTTCTCGTCGTCGTTTTACGCCGGAGTATCGTCGTGATGTTGCGTGCCTGGTGTTGGATACGGGGTCTACGATCGCGTCTGTGGCTCGGGATTGAGGGCTGGGTGAATCGGTGGTGGGCCGCTGGGTCAAACTCGAGCGCGAGCGTCAGGCCGCCGAACAGGGGCGCCCTGATCCACGCGAGATGGAAGCTGAGATCACTGCTCTGCGTCGGCGAGTGCGCCAGCTGGAGAAGGAGAACGAGTTCTTGGGAAAAGCCAGCGCCTTCTTCGCCTCCGTGCACCAAAACACCAGCGCTTTGAACTGATGGACGCGCCCAAGGGCTTCCTACTCAATCACCTTGATGGCCAAGGTCTTGGCTGTCACGCGCGCAGGCTATTACGCGCGGAAAAGCCGAGCCACCCAGCGGGGCAAGCGCGCATCGGCGCGGCGGCGTTTGGATGAGGCGGTGGCCTGGGAACACGAGGTGTCGGGCGGCACCTATGGGGCTCCTCGCATCCGCCATGCTCTGACGCGCGCGGGCGTGGATGTGGGTGTGCGTGCAGTCACTGCGTCGATGCGCCGCCAGGGCCTGACAGGCCTGAATACGCACCCGCGCCCATCTAGGCGCGGCCGGCGGGGCCCTGTGGCCCATGAGGATCACTGCGCCCGCCAGTGGAATCAAGGTGCCCTGGACCGGGTGTGGATCACGGACTTTACCTACCTGCGCTGCGCCCAAGGCTGGGTCTACCTGTGCGCCGTGCGCGATGCGCACTCGCGTAGAGTGCTCGGATACGCCATGGGCGAGCAGCACAACACGCGCTCTGGTCATCACCGCGCTCGACATGGCCGCCACCACCCGTGGCAGCTTCCCCACAGGGGTCGTGCTCCACACTGATCGGGGAACACAGTTCATCTGCAGCACTTGCGGTACAGGTATTCTCGCCGGGCCATGTACCAGTGTAAGAAAAGCGGTAACCCCGGCGATGCAGCCAAAGCTGGGGATCGTTCCGGGGTCTTCGCCAGTAGAGTTTACCCTAGTTGGCGCCGCCGCAGGTCTTGTCCATCTGCTGTAAATCTGGCACTCTGGAGATGGACGCCTGATAGTGCTCCAATTCCGAGGCCCGTGTTTCGACACGGGCTTTCGCGTTGCTGTGGGTCAGCAATCTAGCTAGGACCAGAGGTCGAGCTCGCGCCAATTCTCGGGCGTGCCCAGGCGATAGAACGAGACGAGCTGGTTGTGAGGATAGCTTTCCAGAACGCCTGCGAGGTCAGGTACACCTCCATCTGTTCCCAAAACAGCATGCAGATAACGTATGAGGCTGAGCTGACCAAACACGAGATGTGAGACGCTCTCAACTGGCTTCATACGAGGATCATCGATTGTCTTTGGTTTAATGTCGAACACTCGCGTAAACAAGCGAGCATGATGAGCCGAATAATTCCGCAGAATATTGAGCGACTTTAGCCACGACTCCAATTGCGGCCCGCTCATATTGCACTCTCTAGCTATGCGATTGCGAGCAGGGTTGGGAGTAAACCTGTACAGGTGGGAGAGCATTCCCCAATCCATGACTTCAACAGCCACCCAGACAGGAAGGACTCCGTCATATTGGCTGCGGTGGTGCTCGACGAAGTCCTCCCGAGAGCTACGCAACGCTTGGCGATATTTCCTTACCCAGTCATCATGCTCAGTAGCGCCCTTAGTGCGCTTTGAAGGATTGCTCGCGGTGGCACTGAGCTTCGATGCATCGAGGTGAATCAGCGGGTCAAGTGCCCCGAGATGGTAGCCAAGCAATGAACGGATCGCTAGCTCTACGGGAGCAAGGTTCGCAAAAACCGCGTGGCGCAATCGAGCATCGAAGTCGTAGAGCGCGAGGACAAGATCGAGGGTGGCGCCGTCCTTGAAAACATCGAGTGCCGTATGTGTTTGGGGATCTACTTGACGCATCGAGTGCCAGTAACCCGATAACCGATAGTAGTTATGCGTACGCAGAACTTCGGCAGCATGAGCCGGATCGTCGATGCCCAGTCCTCGTGACTGGAGGATACTGACCTGTTCCTCATAGCTCTTGAACGGCTTTGTCCCCATGCGACCTCGTGAAGATAGAAAGGGACCGGCCCTGGACTCCCACCGAGATGGGCAGCGGAACCGGTCGTGTTGACACCCATGCTAGCACACTGATGTCGAGCACGCACTAGGTCACGATTGCGCCAGGGGCTTGGCCTCTCTGTTCCGATAGGACACCCTCGGCACATGATGACCGGCTCTGACCACATCCGAAGACGTGGCGAGCCGCTACTGGTGGGGCCAGTTTAGTACGTAGCTGCTGCGGTAGCCAAGAAGCGCGCAGACATCACGCGTCAGAGCGCTCCAATACCCCAATTTTCCGGCTTCCTCATGCCCCTCCACGTGTTGTGGTGGGGCTTTTCCGTATCCCCAGAAAGGCACATGCGATGGCTGGGGTTAGGCTTGTGTTGTTGACACTTCGTTAAGCGGGTGTGTGTGCCTGCGGCCAGTGAGGTACCTGTTATGGGAACTCGTCGTCGTTTTACGCCGGAGTATCGTCGTGATGTTGCGTCTTTGGTGTTGGATACAGGGTCTTCGATCGCGTCTGTGGCCCGGGATTTAGGGCTGGGTGAATCGGTGGTGGGCCGCTGGGTCACACTCAAGCGCGTGCGGCGTCAAGCCGTGCGTGAGGGTCGTCCTGATCCACGCGAGCTGGAAGCTGAGATCACAGCATTGCGCCGGAGGGTGCGCCAGCTGGAGAAGGAGAACGAGTTCTTGGGAAAAGCCAACGCCTTCTTCGCCTCCGTGCACCACAACACCAGCGCTTTGAACTGATGGACGCGCACAAGGGCTTCCTACTCAATCACCTTGATGGCCAAGGTCTTGGGTGTCACGCGCGCGGGCTATTACGCGTGGAAAAACCGTGCACCCCAGCGGGGCAAGCGCGCATCGGCGCGTCGGCGTTTGGATGAGGCGGTGGCCTGGGAACACGAGGTGTCGGGCGGCACCTATGGGGCTCCTCGCATCCGCCATGCTCTGACGCGCGCGGGTGTGGATGTGGGTGTGCGTGCGGTCGCCGCGTCGATGCGCCGCCAAGGCCTGACAGGCCTGAACACGCACCCACGCCCGTCCAGGCGCGGCCGGCGCGGGCCCTGTGGCCCATGAGGATCACTGCGCCCGCCAGTGGGATCAAGGTGCCCTGGACCGGGTGTGGATCACGGACTTTACCTACCTGCGCTGCGCCCAAGGCTGGGTCTACCTGTGCGCCGTGCGCGATGCGCACTCGCGTAGAGTCCTGGGATACGCCATGGGTGAGCAGCAAAGCACCGACCTGGTCATCACCGCGCTCGACATGGCCGCCACCACCCGCGGCAGCTTCCCCGCAGGGGTCGTGCTCCACGCTGATCGGGGAACACAGTTCACCTCCCAGAAGCTGGCAGCCTACATGCGCGCCGTGAAAGGAAGAGTGTCGATGGGGCAGGCCCCAGTGTGCTGGGATAACGCCATGGCCGAATCCTTTTGGGCCACCCTCACAACCGAGTACTACTACCGGCGCGCCTTCACCACCCGCGACCAGGTCTACACCGGGGTCGCCACCTGGATCGAAGACTTCTACAACCGCCGCCGCATCCACACCAGCCTGGGCGGCAAATCCCCCATCGAATACGAACTACACCAAGCGGCCTGGACAAAAGCCGCATAAACAAACCGTCAACAACTTGCACACAGGCCCAGCCCGAGGATGTCCCATCAGAGGCACGCGCGCCTCACGCGCTTTCGGGGAACGTGGAGGTGTCGATGACGTAGCGGTAGCGCACGCGCGAATCCACGATGTTGTCGTAAGCCTGCGTGATGTCCTCGCCGCTGATCATCTCGACCTGCGGGATGACGCCGTGCGCGGCGCAGAAGTCGAGCATCTCCTGGGTCTCGGCGATGCCGCCGATCTGGGAGCCCGCAAACGACTTGCCGCCGTTGACGAAGGCGCGCAGCGGCAGGGAGACGGGCTCGGAGGGCAGACCCACGTCTACGAAGACGCCGTAGGGGCGCAGCGCGGCCATGTAGCCTGCGTAGTCCAGGCCCTCGGCGGACACGGTGCACAGGATCAGGTCGAAGGTACCGCGCAGGGACTCGAGCACGCCCTCCTCGCTGGTGGCGTAGAAATGGTCAGCACCGAAGTGGCGTGCGTCGGCCTCCTTGGAACGTCCATGAGAGATGACGGACACGTCCGCGCCCATGGCCTTAGCGATCTGCACGCCCACATGTCCGAGGCCACCCATACCGAGGATCGCGACGCGCGATCCGGGGCCCACGTTGTAATGCTTGAGCGGCGAATAGGTGGTGATGCCGGCGCACAACAGGGGGGCGCAGGCAGCAAAATCCAGCTCAGAGGGGATACGCAGCGCGAAGTCCTCACGCACGGTGAAGCCGCGTGAGTAGCCGCCGGTCGTCGGGTTGCCCTCTGCGTCGGCGCGGTAGGTCCACAGGGTGCCAGGCGTCGAGGTGCACCACTGCTCGTAGTCGGATTCGCACATCTCACACGTGCCGCACGAGCCGACCATGCAGCCCACGCCCACGCGGTCCCCCACCTTGAAGGTGGTGACGCCGGGGCCGACCTTGGCGACGGTGCCGACGAACTCGTGGCCGGGCACCAGCGGGTAGGCGACGGGACCCCACTCGCCGCGCGCGGAGTGGATGTCGGAGTGGCAGATGCCCGCGTAGGCGACGTCGAAGTAGATTTCGCCCTCGCCGGGTTCGCGAATGTCAATCTGGAGGGGGTGGAACTGGGTGGTGGCGTCGTCGCATCCGTAAGCAATCACACTGGGCATGAGAACTCCTTTGTCCGGTCAATTGAGGCTGCTACAAGCATACTCAAGAAACAAAAACCCCGGCGCGTAAGCGCCGGGGCAATGGGGTGGCTGACGGGACTCGAACCCGCGACGTCCTGGACCACAACCAGGTGCTCTACCAACTGAACTACAGCCACCATCGCGTCACCGTGAAGGCAACGGGTAGAGCTTAGCACTACCCGACCGAGCTTGAAAACTCGAGAGGTGCCTTCACGGCGGTGGCGTGCGTCACCAGTGAACGCGCGCGGAGATCGCGTCGGCGAAATTGCCCAGGGCACCGGGCGTCGAGCCGAGGTAGAGGTCTGCGTCCACGAGGGAGACCTCCATGACCAGGAAGGATCCCTTGCCGTCGGGAACCAGGTCCACGCGGTTAAACAGGAACTGCTCGTCGTGGCCCAGGCGGGCTCGCACGTAGTTGTGCAGGACGCAGCGGATCTGCTCACCCCATGTCCACGCGACGGAGTCGGCAGAGTCGGCGGTCAGCACGGCCTCATGCATCTCGGGGTTGGTGACGGAGGCGGGGTGCAGGGCCGAGCGCTTCTCAACGGCGTGGGAGACCAGGCCATTGAAAAACACGAGCGAAATCTCGCCGTGCAGGTCGATTTCCTCAACGTAGCGCTGAAGCATGACGGAGCGCCCCTCGCCCAGCAAGCCCTGCACCTGGCGCATGGCGGCCTGACGTTGGCGGATGTCCACAGTCGTGTAGCGGCCGACATCACGCACGCCGGAAGACACGGCAGGCTTGACGACGAACTCACCGAAAGCCGGGAAGCGCGTGTGGATCTGGTGCTTGGTGAGCTTCTGGGAGGGTTCAAGCCAGTTCGTCGGAATCGTCGGCAGCCCCATCGCCGCGAGTTCCTTCAGGTAGTGCTTGTCTGTGTTCCAGTTGAGCACGTCCTTCGAGTTCTGCACGCGGCGCAGCTGGCGCGTCCACTCCAGGAAGGCGGGACGATCCGCGGCGTAGTCGGAGACGGAGCGCACGACGACCATGCCAGCATCGGCCCAGTCAACGTCGGGATCGTTCCAGACCTTGATCTGCGGGTCGCATCCGCGCGACGCCAGCTCGTCAAGCAGGCCTTCCTCCCCGGGGAAGAGATTGGGCAGCGCCTTGCATGTCACCAGAGTGACTTTGGGGTTGGTCGTCATGTGTGTCCTTCAGGGTCGGTGTGACGGGAATTAACGAGGTCGGGGTGCGGCCGCGGGACACGCGCAGATGCGGGTCACCGCGGCCGCTCTCTCAGCGCAGGCCCAGGGGGCGCTGCGACGCTTCGGTGAGCAGTTCGCTGAGCAGATCCGGGTAGGACACACCGGCGGCCGCCCACATCTGCGGGTACATCGAGATGGGCGTGAAGCCGGGCAGCGTGTTCACTTCGTTGATAATGACGGTGTCGGTGGCTTCGTTGAGGAAGAAGTCGACGCGTGCCAGGCCCTCACATTCGAGCGCGTCAAAGGCACGCCACGCGGTCTCGCGGATGCGCTGGGCGTAGGCGGGGGGCACGTCGGCCGGGCAGGACAGGCCGACGACGTCGTCCACGTACTTGTGTTCGTAGTCGTAGAACTCGCCTTCGGGGACGACGATCTCGCCCAGGGGCGAGGTGCCGCTTTGCCAGTCGGGGCGCGAGCCGAGCACGCCGCACTCGACCTCGCGGCCGGTCACCGAGGCCTCGACGATGATGCGCGGGTCGTGGTTTGCGGCTTCCTTGATGGCGACGGGCAGATCTTCGCGGCAGGTGACGCGCGAGATGCCGACGGAGGAGCCGGCGCGGCAGGGCTTGACGAAGACGGGGAAGCCGAGGCGCTCGATGCGGTCCATGCACGAGGCGGGGTCGCTCTCCCACTGACGGGCGGTGATGCAAACCCAGCGGCCAACGTCGATGCCGGCGGCGGCGAGCACCGTCTTGGTCAGGTGCTTGTCCATGGAAATCGCCGAGGAGGTCACGCCGCAACCCACGTAACGCACGTCCGCCATTTCGAAGAGGCCCTGAATGGTGCCATCCTCGCCGTAAGGGCCGTGCAGGAGCGGGAAGACGATGTCGACGTGCCCCAGGTCCTCCACGCCCACAACGCGCGAGGTATCGTCAGAAGGGTCGCCGTCGTAGGTGAGCTCGACGAGGTTGCCCTCGCCCGGGGTCAGGGCCACGCGGGTGGCTCCGGCGGTGATCGACTGCCCCTTGCCGTCCTTGAACCTCAGCGCCGACGGGTCGTCGGCGACACGCACCCACTGGCCGTCGCGCGTGATACCCAGCGGGATCACGTCCCACTTCGTGCGGTCGATGGCCGTGAGGATGCCGGCGGCCGTCGCACAAGAGACTTCGTGTTCTGAGGAGCGCCCGCCGAAAACGATGAGGACGCGAGGACGAGAAATTGCTGTCATGGGTCCAAGCCTACCGCGCGTCAGGCTTTTCCCGCCCGAGTGTGCGCGTTTAGACCAACTCGATCTTCCACCCATCCATCTTCTGCGGGCGCGACAGCAGCATGCGGCCCATGTCGGCGATACTCGCGCGCCCCTCGACGACCTCGACGACGGCGCTGGTGATCGGCATGTCGACGCCCACGGAGGCGGCGACCTGGAGGATCGGTCCTGCCGAGGCGACGCCCTCGACGACGCCCGGGGACAGAGCCATGGCCTCGGCCAGGCTCATGCCGGAGCCGAGGCGGTGGCCCAGCGAGAAGTTGCGCGACAGGCGCGAGGAGCAGGTGGCCACGAGGTCACCGATGCCCGACAGACCGGCGAAGGTCGCGGGGTCTGCGCCCAGGGCCGTGCCCAGGCGCGTCATCTCGGCCAGGCCGCGTGTGATGAGGGTCGAGCGGGTGTTAATGCCCAGGCCCATGCCCTCGGCGGCGCCGATGGCGACCGCTATGACGTTCTTGGTCGCGCCCGCCATCTCGGTGCCCACGACGTCGGTGGAGACGTAGGGGCGGAAATAGGAGTTGTGGCAGGCCCGGGCAATCTCCTTAGCCAGCTCGACGTCGGAGGAGGCCACGACCGTCGCGGTCGGCTGCTGCTCGGCGATCTCGCGCGAGAGGTTCGGCCCGGACAGGACGGCAATGCGTTCCTCGGGCACGCCCGAGGCGTCGGCGATGACCTCGTCCACCCGCTTCAGGCTCCCCAGCTCCAGTCCCTTGGCCAAGGACAGTAGGGCGACGTCAGGCACGAAAGCGTCACGAGCCGCCTCCAGCGTCGCGCGTACGGCCTTGACGGGGACGGCGACGACCACCAGCTGCTCGCCAGACACCGCGCTGGCGATGTCGGTCGTGGCGCAAATGCGCTCGGACAGAGTGATGCCCGGCAGGTACGTCGGGTTTTCGTGGCCGTTGATAAAGGAAATCGTGTCGGCGTTACGCCCCCACATCGTCACGTCCACGCCCGCGTCTGCAAGCACCTGCGCGAACGTCGTTCCCCAAGCACCCGTTCCCAGGACCGCTGCTGTTGTCATACTCATCGAGACCTCCCTGTCAGCGACAGTCTACTAGGATGGGAAAACCGTCACACTTCAAGGAGGGGCTTTGTCTCACCGCCGCGCGATCCCCACAACAGTCCTGGCATCGGCCACTATCCTCGCGCTCGCCGCCTGCTCCCCCGCCACCCCGGCGGGAGCTCCGCCTACGAAGCCTGCCACGGCCTCGTCCAGCCAGGGATCCTCCCCCACGGCGAACGCGAGCGCGCAGTCGGGCACGCAGAGCGCGGCAAGCGAGCCGGGTCTGGACGCGACCAGGCCCATCAACGCGGACAACTGGACGTCCTCGGTGTCGATGCTGCCGCCCGTGCGCACTCAGAACCCGGATCGGGCGCTGGTTCTCACCGACATTCGCGCGGCCTCCCACGAGGGCTTCACCCGCGTCGTATTGGAGTTCGACGGCGAGGGATCCCCGGGCATCCGCCTGGCGCAGTGGAGCGACCAGGCGATCGAACAGGGCCGAGGCCAGCCCATCGAGGTCGATGGCGCGGCCGTCCTGGAGCTAATCCTGGACGGCACGCCCATGACGGCTACCTCACCCGCAGGCACCTACCCGAGCGGGGCGCACGTGCGCGCGGGTGCCCTGGATATCGTTTCGGACGGGACTTTCGAGGACAACACGCACGTCGTCATCGGGGCACCCACCGAGCGCCAATTCCAGGTCGGCTTCCTGTCGAACCCGTCGCGCCTGGTCGTCGATATCAGGGACTAACCTTTCTTCGCGGCCTTCTTCGCTTTCTTGGCCCTGTGCGCCTGCTCTTCCTCCCACCAGGGGCCAGCCTGCGTGGCGGGGTCCCACACGGTGTCGGGCACGGGCAGTCCGCGCAGCTGGCCGACCCCTTCGCGGACAGCAGCAAGGATGCGCGCCGTCGCCGCGTTGACCGCGTCGTGGTCCTCGGATCCGGCGGGGCCGATCAGGTCCGACAGGTCAACGGGCTCGCCGAAGTGATAGGAGATGCGCCGACCCGGGCGCATATCCATGCCCTTAGCGTTGTAGGGGGCCATGATGTCCTGCGGACCCCACTGGGACAGGGGGATGACGGTGACGCCCGTGTCGAGGGCCAGGCGGGCGGCACCCGACTTGAACTCCATCGGCCACTGGTCCGGGTCGCGCGTGAGCGTTCCCTCAGGGTAGATGCCGACGACCTCACCTGCCGTCAAGGCCTCGCGCGTGGGGGCCAGGACAGCCGAGGGATTCGAATCACGGTTGACGGGAATCAGACCCATGCCCTTGATAATCCAGCCGAACACCGGGACGGAAAACATCGACTTCTTCGCCAGGAAGCGCACGGCGGTGTTGCGCTTCATGAAATACCAGCACAGACACAGGGGGTCGACGTTCGACAGGTGGTTGGAAACCAACAGGAAACCACCCTCCGTGGGGAGGTTCTCCTCGCCGGTGACGGAGAACTTCACCCAGGGGGTCATGATGGGCGTCAACACGCCCTTCGCGAAGGAATAAAAGCCGGAGACTGCACTCATGGTGTCATTCTAGGGGGACCACGACCCCGCAACGCAAAACCCGAGGGCCACGTTACGCAGCAACCGAGCGCAGGTCACACGTGCGGTCGGCGCGTCGGCCCCCGCCAAGGCACGCGGGCGCTCAGACGAGAACAGAAACAACTCCCGGCGCGACGTCCACCGTGAAAGGAATCGAGGCGATCCGGTCCCCGTCCGCCATCGCGACCATCCCCGCAGGCGCCGCGAAGGACACGACGCGCGCAGTCTCCACCTCGATGGCCGGGTGCCGCTTCGCGCGGCCGGCCACAACCTGGGCCAACACCGGCAGGGCGCGCGCCACCGGCATGGGCCCCACGTGGCACACCTCCAAGATGCCGTCGCTCATATCCGAGGACTCCACCAGCGTGATCCCCCCGCCAAAACGCCCCGAGTTCGACACGGACGCAACCCAGCCGCTCATGTCACGCTCGCGACCGTCAACGGTCGCGATAATCTCGGTGGGTTCGTGCGAGGCCAGGGCCGCGAAAGCCCCATAGCCATACGCCAGCGGACCCGACGTCAGCGAGGACTCGTTCGCCAAGATATTCGCCCGCGCATCCAACCCCACCGACACAACGCCGAGCGCCAAGCGCACCCCGTCGCGTGAGCGCACCCACATGCCATCCAAAGGACGCACCCGGGAAGCGAGCGCATCCGTTGCCCTGCGCGCCCGGCCAGCCACGGCCTCGTCCCCCGCGGTGCCGGAGACGAAACCCAACGACGCCACATCACGGGCACGAGCCAGCGGATCCGTGCCGATACCGAGCGCGCGGCACAGGTCGTTGCCGCGCCCGCCAGGAAACGGGACGAACAGTGCGCCGGAGTCGTGGCACCCGCGCGCAACCGCGCCGAGGTACCCGTCCCCGCCCAGGGCGGCCACGATCGAATCGGAGGCGACCTGAGCGGCCAGGGCAGCCGGGTCGTCGCCGGGCGTCGTCAGGCGAACCGCGACCTCCCAGCCGCCGCCGCGCAGAATCCGCACGATGCGCGGACCCAGGCGCACGGAGCGCCCACCCGCCGACATCGACGAGACCAGCAACAGAATGCTCCGTCGCACTCCCCGCTCGCCCATCGCGTCAGCTATCCAGGTAACGCACGCGCGCATCCAGCTTGTGGAGCTTGCGCGTGAAGTGCTCGTAGCCGCGCGAAATCACGTCAATGCCCGACACGGTGGACGTGCCCGACGCGGCCAGCGCCGCGATCAAGTGCGAGAAACCACCGCGCAGGTCCGGGACCTCAATATCCGCGCTGTGCAGCGGGGTCGGGCCCGAGATGACCGCCGAGTGGTAGTAGTTCTTCTGCCCGAAACGGCAGGGCGTGCCGCCCAGGCACTCGCGGTAGACCTGAATGTTCGCGCCCATCTTGCGCAGCGCCTCGGTGAACCCAAAGCGATTCTCGTACACGGTCTCGTGGACGATGGACAGGCCCTCGGCCTGCGTGAGGGCCACGACGAGGGGCTGCTGCCAGTCGGTCATGAATCCGGGGTGGACGGCCGTCTCCAGCGCGATCGAGTGCAGCGGCTCGCCCGTGTGGTAGAAACGGATGCCGTCAGCATCGATATCGAAGCCGCCGCCGACCTTGCGGAAAGTATTGAGGAACGTGGTCATGTCGGGCTGGTGAGCGCCGCGCACGTAGATGTCGCCTCGGGTGGCCAGGGCGGCCGCGGCCCACGAAGCGGCCTCGATGCGGTCGGGCAGCGCCGTGTGGCGGTAGCCCGTCAGCTTGGCGACGCCCTCGATGCGGATCGTGCGGTCTGTGTCCACGGAGATGATCGCGCCCATCTTCTGCAAGACGTTGATCAGGTCGAGGATCTCGGGCTCGATGGCCGCGCCCTTCAGGGTCGTGATGCCCTCGTTGCGCACGGCCGTGAGCAGCGTCTGTTCAGTGGCACCCACGGACGGGAAGGGCAGCTCAATGATCGCGCCGTGCAGGCCCGTGGAGGGACGCTTAATGTGCACGCCGTCGGGCTGCTTGTCAATGATCGCGCCGAACTTGCGAAGCGTCTCCAGGTGGAAGTCGATGGGACGCCCACCGATCGCGCAGCCGCCCAGCTCGGGGATGAAGGCCTCGCCGAGCTGGTGCAGGAGCGGGCCGCAGAACAGGATCGGGATGCGCGAGGCGCCCGCGAGCGTGTCGATGTCCGAGCGCGAGGCGATCTTGACGTTGGAGGGATCCATGCGCAGCGTGCCGCGGTCCTGATCAAAGTCGATCTCGACGCCGTGCAGGCTCAGCAGGTCCGAGACGACGTCGGTGTCGCGGATCAGCGGCACGTTGTACAGCTCGGAGGGTGTGTCGGCCAGCAGCGACGCGACCATGGCCTTGGGAACGAAGTTCTTGGCACCGCGAACGGTGATCTCGCCGCGCAGCGGATGGCCGCCTTCAACTTGCAGGATGGATGGCATGGAGTGCTCCTCACTATGACGTAACTGGCCCCTACTCTAGCTAGGTAGGGGCCAGTGTGCGAAGTCGTTCAGTCGCGAGCGGACAAAACCTCTTGCTTTGGTAAGAATTTCGCCGGCAGCGTGCGCGGCTTGAACGAGGGGCGCGCGGCCTCGTAGGCCTCGATCTCGTCCTCGTGGCGCAGGGTCAGGGCAATGTCATCCAGGCCCTCCATGAGGGTCCAGCGCACGTAGTCGTCGATCTGGAACGTGCCCGAAATCGCGCCCGCGCGCCACGTCTTGTCCTCCAGGGAGACGGTCACCTGCGTGCCGGGCTCGGCCTCGAGGAGCTTCCACAGGGACTCGCAGTCCTCCTGGGAGATGATGCCGGTCACCAGGCCCTGCTTGCCCGAGTTGCCTCGGAAAATGTCGGCGAACTTGGGGGCCAGCACGACGCGGAAGCCGTAGTCCTTGAGCGCCCACACGGCGTGCTCGCGCGAGGAACCGGTGCCGAAGTCAGGGCCGGCGACGAGGACGGAGCCGTTCTTGTAGGCGTCCTGGTTCAGGACGAACTCGGGGTCGTTCCTCCACGCGGCGAAGAGGGCGTCCTCAAAGCCCGTGCGGGTCACGCGCTTGAGGTAGACCGCGGGGATGATCTGGTCGGTGTCGACGTTGGAGCGGCGCAGCGGGACGCCGACGCCGGTGTGGGTGATGAACTTTTCCATGGTGCGTCAGTCTTTTCTCTCTGGGGGACGAGGCCGTGGCCCTCCCCCGCTGTCGGGTGGCGGGAGGGCGGGCCTCAGAGGTCGGCCGGGGAGGACAGGGTGCCTCGCACGGCGGTGGCGGCCGCGACAAGCGGTGAGACCAGGTGCGTGCGGCTGCCCTTGCCCTGGCGGCCTTCGAAGTTGCGGTTGGAGGTGGAGGCCGAGCGGTCTCCCGCGTTCATCGTGTCGGGGTTCATGCCCAGGCACATGGAGCAGCCGGCGTTGCGCCATTCGGCGCCGAAGTCGGTGAAGATTGTGTCGAGGCCCTCGGCCTCGGCCTGGAGGCGCACGCGGGCGGAGCCGGGTACGACCATGACGCGCACACCATCGGCCTTGTGGCGTCCCTTGACGACACTGGCGGCGGCGCGCAGGTCTTCGATGCGCCCGTTCGTGCAGCTGCCGATGAACACGGTGTTCACGGCGATCTCACGCATCGGGGTGCCGGGCGTGAGGTCCATGTATTCCAGGGCGCGCTCGGCGGCCGCGCGAGCGGTCTCGTCGGTGAAGTCTTCCGGGGCGGGCACGGCGGCCGACAGCGGCACGCCCTGACCGGGGTTGGTACCCCAGGTGACGAAGGGCTCGATGTCGGCGGCCTCGAGGATGACCTCGGCGTCGAAGACGGCGTCCTCGTCGGAGGCCAGGGAGGACCAGTACTCGACGGCGCGGTCCCAGCCCTCGCCCTCGGGGGCGTGGGGGCGGCCCTTAATGTAGTCGAAGGTCGTCTGGTCGGGGGCGATCATGCCGGCGCGGGCGCCCGCCTCGATCGACATGTTGCAGATCGTCATGCGGCCTTCCATGGACAGCTCGCGGATCGCCTGGCCGCGGTACTCCAGGACGTAGCCCTGGCCGCCGCCGGTGCCGATCTTGGCGATGACCGCGAGGATGATGTCCTTAGCGGTCGAGCCGGCGGGGAGTGAGCCGTTGACGGTGATGGCCATGGTCTTGAAGGGGGCCATGGGCAGGGTCTGGGTGGCGAGCACGTGCTCGACCTGGCTCGTGCCGATACCGAAGGCCAGCGCGCCGAAAGCTCCGTGCGTGGAGGTGTGGGAGTCACCGCACACAATCGTCATGCCGGGCTGGGTCACACCCAGCTGGGGGCCAACAACGTGGACGATACCCTGGTCGGCGTCACCCAGGGAGTGCAGGCGCACGCCAAACTCCTGCGCGTTCTTGCGCAGGGTGTCGATCTGGGTGCGGCTGGTGATGTCCGCGATGGGCTGGTCGATGTTGACCGTGGGCGTGTTGTGGTCCTCGGTCGCAATCGTCAGATCGGGGCGACGAACCTGTCGACCCGCCAGGCGCAGGCCCTCAAAGGCCTGGGGGCTAGTGACCTCATGCACGAGGTGGAGGTCGATGTACAGCAGGTCGGGGGCACCGTTCTCACCCTTGGAGACGATGTGGTCGCGCCACACCTTTTCCGCCATCGTTCCGCTCATTATTCCTCCTCTGGTCTCCACTCTTTGGAGACACGGTGTCAGTCGTGCTACGCACCTAATGGAAGCGCCTTGACCGCGTGTCAACCTCCCCGATCTCACGTCTCGGACGCCGCTTTGACCTGTTTCACTATCCGGCAGTTTGCCATCTCAATAACTGAGATATTAAATAGTTGTATGGAAGAGCAAACATCCAGTGGCGTTGGCGTCCTCGACAAGGCAGCGCTGGTCCTCAGCGCTCTCGAAGCGGGGCCCGCGACGCTTGCACAACTCGTGACCAGCACTGGGCTCGCGCGCCCGACCGCTCACCGTCTGGCCGTGGCCCTCGAATATCACCGCATGGTTGCCCGCGACATGCAGGGACGTTTCATTCTCGGCCCCCGCCTCCAGGAGCTCTCCTCCGCCGCCGGCGAAGACCGCCTCCTCCAGGCCTCGATGCCCGTCCTTCAGGCCCTGCGCGACCACACAAAGGAATCCTCCCAGCTCTTCCGTCGCCAGGGCGACTACCGCGTGTGCGTCGCGGCATCCGAACGTGAAATGGGCCTGCGCGACTCCATCCCCGTAGGCGCCACCCTGTCCATGAGCGCCGGGTCAGCCGCCCAGGTTCTGCTGGCCTGGGAGGAACCCGACCGCCTCCACCGCGGCCTGTACGGCGCCTCCTTCAACGCGACCATGCTCGCCGAGGTGCGCCGGCGCGGCTGGGCGCAGTCCGTGGGCGAGCGCGAGCCCGGCGTCGCCTCCGTGTCGGCCCCTGTGCGCGGCCCCTCGGGCCGCGTCCTGGCTGCCCTGTCCATCTCTGGCCCCATCGAGCGCATGGGCCGCCAGCCCGGACGCCAGCACGGCCCCTCCGTCATGGCCGCCGCCAACCGGCTCTCCGAGTTCCTCGCCACCGTCGAGGACGCTGCGGAACTCTAAGCCTCGATACACGCACGCAAACGGGCGGGCCGGGACGATAGCTATCGTCCCGGCCCGCCCGCGTATCGCCGCCACCTCGTCAGGGCACAAGACGCCCATTAGCATCGAAGGTGTAAGCAGTGCCGTCCACAACGACGCGGCCCGTGGCCATCGCGCCTGAGGGATAGCAGTAGAACCAGGACTCGCCGTCCTTGACCCAGCCGGTGGCCATACGGCCATCGCCGGACAGGAAGTACCAGGTGCCTCCCAGGTTCACCCAGCCGGTGGCCATCGAGCCATTGCCGTTCAGGTAGAACCAGGCACCACCCAGGTTCACCCAGCCGGTGGCCATCGCACCGCTGCCGTGCAGGTAGTACCAGGTGTCGCCGTCCTTGAGCCATCCAGTCGCCATGGCCCCGGTGTCGGGATCCAGGTAGTACCAGGTGCCACCCACGGCGGTCCAGCCGGTCGCCATCGCACCCGAGGGGTCGTAGTAGCGCCACAGACCCTCTTCCTTATCCCAGCCGGTCTTCATCCAGCCGGATGCGTCGAAGGCGTAGGTCACGCCTCCCAGCTCGATGCGCTCGTTCGCCGGGTAGGTGCCGTCCGGGTAGCGCAGCCACCAGCGCCCGTCAGCCGCGTGCATCCACGTGCCGTCCTCGGCGACGGGGCCAGGTTCAACCCGCTCCCCCGCTGCCTGTGTGAAGACAGCGACCGTGCGTGCGGGGACCGTGACGACACCCGTCTGCGCCGAGAAGGATGCCTCCTTGACGACGGAGTCAGCGCCCGTGGCCTGAGCGTCATGCAGCTTAAAAACACGACCAGCCAGGCCGTCGACGCGCTGCGTCAGTTGCTTGTCCGTCGCGTTGAACACGACGAGCGCACCGTCAAGGGCCGGATCAACGTCCGTCCCAGCCCCGGCCTCGTCGTTGATAAGCATCATGATCGTCCCATCCACGGCCTCGGAGCCGGAGTTCGGGAAGGTCACCTTCTGGTTGATGAGCTCAGCACTGCCCAGCGTGAACAGGCGCGAAGACGAACGCACGCGCAGGAAGTCCATTGCAATCTCCGAGGAGGTGCCGATCTGCTCCGGGGTCGGCTTCAGATCGGGATTCTCCAGCAGGGGACGCATGTGGTCCCAGGCCGCGCCGTTCTTCGACTTGATGGGCAGGCCATGACCGAAGCCATTGTCCTTCATCGTCCAGTCAATCGAGTTGAAGTGATCACCGGAGTTGAAGGAATCACGATCCAAGGACTTCGAGCGCAGCGTCTCTGTGCCCGACGCCCAGAACGAGGGCGACTGAGCCAATGCCACGGATGCCTGGCTGATCAGCGACATGCGCACGCGGTGCTCCATCGGAGCGTCCGCGGGCATCTTGTAGGTCACCAGATCGAAGAGCGTCTCATTGTCGTGGGCGTCCACGTAGTTGACGTTCTCCGCAGGCTGGGACGCGAATCCCGCGCCCTGACCGTTGTAGTCCAGCTGCGACCCCTTCACGGTCTGACCATCGTAGGTGGTGAGCGTGTAGTCCTTCAGGTTGCCCGCAAGCCCCAGCTTCACGAGGTCCACGCGATGCAGGTAGTCCGCGCGACGCTCCGTCTCCGAGCGTGTGTCGAGGCCGTTGAAGTCCGAGAACGCGCCCGAACCGAAGCCCTGCATGACGCGGTGGTCGTCATCGAAGGGACCGCCGCCGTGGACGGCGTCGCGCAGACGGTCGTTGAACGCGCCGATGCCGGTGCCGTCCAGCTGGCCCTGCGTGGCCTGCGTGAACAGCGCGTTGTTCGCGACCTCACCGAAGTTCCAGCCCTCGCCGTAGATGTAGAGTCGCGATCCGTCCACGCCGTCCTTCTCGAGGGTGAGCTGCGAGAGAGCCTCCTTGGCACGCTTCATCTCTTCGGCCGGGTGGTGACCCATCAGGTCGAAGCGGAAGCCGTCGACGTGGTAGTACTTCGCCCAGTGAATCATCGAGTCGATCATGAGGCGTTCACTCATGACGTTCTCGGTAGCAACGTTCGAACAGCACGTAGAGGTCTCCACACCGCCCGAGGCGTTGAGGCGCTGGTAGTAGCCGGGAACGACGCGGTCGAGCACCGAGTGAGCATCTTGGCCTGCGGCCGGCGTGTGGTTGTAGACCTGGTCGAGGACGACCTGCATACCGATGCGGTGCAGTCCGCCGACCATGGAGCGGAATTCGCGCACGCGGGCGCCACCGTTTTGGTGGGAGGCGGTGGCGTAGGAGCCTTCGGGGGCCATCCAGTGCAGCGGGTCGTAGCCCCAGTTGTAGGCGTCCTCATCGGCGACGGCGGCCACGGCCGCCTGCTGTTCCTCGGAGGCCGGGCCTGCATCCTTGGGGATCTCAGGAACCTTCTGCTCGGAGCGCTTCTCAGGGATGGTCGCAATGTCGAAGGTGGGCAGCAGGTGCACCGTGTTCATGCCGGCCTCGGCCAGCTGGGAAAGGTGACGCATACCGTTGGACTCGTACTGCGTGAAGGCCATGTAGGTGCCGCGCATGTCTTCGGGCACAGACTTGTCGGCCGCCGAGAAGTCGCGCACGTGCAGCTCGTAGATGGAGCGCTGCGCGTCGTCCTCGATGACGGGTGCCTTGACGCTCGTCCACCCGTAGGGGGCGATCGCGGGGTTGTCCATGTTGACAGCCACGGAACGCGTGGAGTCGGCGGTCAGACCCACCGAGTAGGGGTCGGTCACCTGGTTGGTCTCGACGGCGCCCGTGGAGGGCACGTAGACGCGCACCTCCCACAGGTACTGGGCACCCTCCTTGATGGCACCGTCGGCGTTGTCAACGCTCCAGCGTCCATCATCGGTGCGCGTGGCGGGGGTGCGCACGGGGTCGCCCTTCACCTCGGGGTCAGCGCCGCGCGGAGTACGCGTGTTCCACGACAGCAGCGTGACGTCCTTAGCGGTGGGTGCCCACAGCGCGAAGGTCGGAGCGCCCGCGTCATTCCAACCCACCCCGTACGAGGCCTGGGTGGCCTTAGCGGAGTAGATGGAGTCGAGCGCGGGGGCGATCTGCACGCCCGTGAATGCGTTGACGGTCTCGCCGGACTTCTGGGCGACCGCGATCTGGCCGGTGAGGGCCTCGCGGGCCCCGGCCTCGTCGAAGGGGGCCTTCAGGGCGATGTAGCCGTTGAGGTTGGGGTGAGCCATCGTCACCTCGGCGGGCAGGTCGCCCGCGACGGTCAGCGGCGTGATGGTCGCTCCGGTGATAGCACCGTCCGTCAGGGCCGCACCACCCTCGGGGGCGGTGACCAGCTCGTAGGAGAGGGCCGCGGAGCCATCGAGGACCTGGGCGCGCGTGACCCCCTGGGGCAGCAGCGAGGTCGGCCACGCCAGGGTTGTGGCATTGACCCAGTAAGCGCGCTGCTCACCGACGCCGACAACGGGAGCGTCAGCGGAGGCGATGTCCAGCTTGTGGGTCGCGGAATCATAGGTGAATGACACGAGCTTGTTCGCCTTCGTCGCAAACTGGTAGTTGGCGCCACCGGCGGCACCATCTTGCCCGTAGTTCTCATCCCACGAGCCACCGACAGCAACCTTCAGCTCGTACGTGCCCTCAGGCAATGCCGTCGTCTCGTAGGTGTAGATGCCGTTGCCCGTGGGCTCCAAGAGCGGGGCCAGGCATTCAGGCTTCCAGTTGTCGGCGCAACCCAGGTCCTTTTGGAAGGAACCCGGCAGCGTCACCATCTGGTCGGAGACGTTATTCCATACGCGGTGAGTCGCGTGGTTGTAGTAGAAAGTGACCGCAGTCGCTTCCTTTAGAGAGTAGACGATGTTCGCTCCCCCGGCTGCTCCCCCTTGGCCGTAGGCGGCATCCCACGAGCCACCTTCGGCGACCTTGTACTCGTAGTCGCCCGCGGGCAGAGTGAAAGTCGCGGTGTAGACGCCCGTCGCGTCGCGTGTCAAAGCGGCCTTGGCACAGTCGGGAGCCCAGTCGGCGTCGCACCCCATCGCCTTGTTATGGTTACCGGGGATTGTCACCAGCACATCGTCACCGCCGCCCGCGCCTCCCGCGTCGATGGCCTGCGTGTCTGCATCCTGATTTGCCGCCTCCCCACCCGGCTCAGCCCAGGCTGCCGGGAACGTGCCCCCCATCAGCGCAAGCGCAGCGCCTACGCCCAGGGCTCGACGCAGCAGCGTCCTATTGTGTCGGTCTGTCACGAAAGACTCCCTCGTCCAAAACGATCCCCCCTACGGGGGCTGATTACAAGGTTAGACACTGTGAAACGGTGAGCAAAGTTTTCTGCAAGGCACAAGAAAAACCGCGGCACCGCGGCAAACAAAAACCTCGCCACCGCAATGGTGGCGAGGCTCGTGGTACCCCCAACCGGATTTGAACCGGTGTTAACGCCGTGAGAGGGCGTCGTCCTAGGCCGCTAGACGATGGGGGCCTTGATTCAGTTATGAATCCGTACCCCCAACCGGATTTGAACCGGTGTTAACGCCGTGAGAGGGCGTCGTCCTAGGCCGCTAGACGATGGGGGCCTTGACTGAAACTGACGTTTCAGATCGCTGGGGTACCAGGACTCGAACCTAGAATGGCTGAACCAGAATCAGCTGTGTTGCCAATTACACCATACCCCATTGGGCATCACCTGCTTCGTTCTCACGTCGCTGGCGACAGGAGATAACTTTAGCGGAATGTTCCCGACGTGCCAAATCGAAACGGAGTGGCACCGATCACTGCCCGACGGCGCCGAGGTTCGACGCACGTCTCGGGTTCCATCCTCCCACGTCGGCGCACCCTCTCCCCGCCCCTGAGGACACATCAGCACATGATGAAGCCCCGGCCTCGTCCCATGAACAGGCGACGAGGCCGGGGCCGGGCACAGCGATCAGGCCAGGGAGGCGCGCAGCGCGCGCAGGCGGGTCAGCGAGGACTCGCGCCCCAGGATCTCCATGGACTCGAACAGCGGCGGGGAGACCTGGCGGCCGGTTACGGCGACGCGCAGCGGGCCGAAGGCCAGGCGAGGCTTGACCTCCATCTCGTCGACGATGCGGGCGCGCAGCGCCTCCTCGAGGGAAGCGGTCGTGAACTCGGTCAGGCCCTCAACAGTTTCGATGGCGGCGTCCAAGACGTCCGCCGCATTGTCCTTGAGCTTGGAGACCGACTTCTCGTCCATCTCCAGCGCCTCGTCCGCGACGAAGAGGAAGCCGAGCATGCCCGTGGCCTCACCCAGCATCTGGATGCGGGTCTGAACGAGCGGGGCGGCCTCGGTGAGGATCTCGCGCTCGCGATCGGTCAGCGCTTCGAAGGAATCGGCCGAGACGACCCCGTCGCGGTGCAGGAAAGGCACCAGACGATTTCGGAAGTCCTCACCGTCCAGCAAGCGAATGTGCTCAGCGTTGATGGCGATGGCCTTCTTCTGGTCGAAGCGCGCCGGGTTCGGGTTCACGTCGGAGATATCGAAGGCGCGCGCCATCTCCTCCATGGAGAAAATGTCGCGGTCGGGGGCGATCGACCAGCCCAGGAGGGCCAGGTAGTTGTTCAGGCCCTCGGGGATCATGCCGGCAGCCTTGTGCAGCAGCAGGTTAGACTCGGGGTCGCGCTTGGACAGCTTTTTGTTGCCCTCGCCCATGACGTAGGGCAGGTGGCCGAAGCGCGGCATGAACTTGGCGACGCCGATGGCCTCGAGCGCGCGGTACAGGACGATCTGGCGGGGCGTCGAAGACAGCAGGTCCTCGCCGCGCAGCACGTGAGTGATCTCCATGAGCGCGTCGTCAATCGGGTTCACCAGCGTGTAGAGCGGGTGGCCGTTGGCGCGCACGATGACGTAGTCCGGCACCGATCCAGCCTTGAAGGTGATCTCGCCGCGGATCAGATCCGTGAACGTGATGTCCTCGTCGGGCATGCGCAGGCGCAGGACGGGCGCTCGCCCCTCGGCGCGGAAAGCGGCGATCTGCTCCTCCGTCAGATTGCGGTCGAAGCCGTCGTAACCGAGCTTGGGATCCTCGCCCTTGGCGCGGTGACGCTCCTCGATCTCCTCGGGAGTCGAATAGGACTCGTAGGCGTAGCCGGCCTCGAGCAGGCGGGCTGCCACGTCGCGGTAGATGTCCATGCGCTCGCTCTGGCGGTAGGGGCCGTGCGGGCCTCCCTTACCGACGCCCTCGTCCCAGTCGAGGCCCAGCCACTGCAGGGACTCGATGATCTGGTCGAAGGACTCCTGGGAGTCGCGGGCGGCATCCGTGTCTTCGATGCGGAAGACGAAGGTTCCTCCCGTGTGGCGAGCGTAGGCCCAGTTGAACAGGCACGTGCGGACCATGCCGACGTGAGGGGTTCCTGTGGGCGAGGGGCAGAAGCGGACGCGAACGTCGGCACCGGTGGCAGTTGTTTCACTCATGATTCCCCCATCCTACTCCAGAGGCGCTGTTGCATTTGCTTGATGCGTGGGCGCGCTGCGACGCAGGTCAGGGGCGGCGATACGCTTCTGTCATCATCGGGATCGGCCCGCTCCGCATCCACCGCATCTTCCAGGAGGACACCGTGTCCGTTCGTCTCTTTTCCGACTCCCACCTCTACCGCACCGGCTCCCTGAAATGGACCGGCATCACGACCGCGAGCGGTGAGCCGACGATCGGCGCGTGGGTGGCGGAAATGGACTTCGCCACGGCCCCCGAGGTGGCCGACGCGATGAAGGGCGCGATCGACGACGGCTTGCTCGGCTACCAGCCAACCTGGTTGGAGCCGCGCATCGCGGGCGCGACCGCCGAGTTCCAGAAGCGGCGCTTTGGCTGGGACGTGGAGGCCTCCCACGTACGCCTCGTGGCCTCGGTCCTGCCCGCCCTCGAAGCGACGATTCAGCACCTGGTGCGCCCGGGCGCGCCGATCATCGTGCCCACCCCCGCCTACATGCCCTTCCTGACCATTCCGGGTAAGTTCGATCACCCCGTCATCGAGGTGCCCTCACTGCGCGGCACGCGTGCGCTCGGGCGCGGCTGGGCACTCGACCTGGAGGGGATCCGCGCCGGGCTCGAGGCCGGCGCTGGCCTCGTCATCCTGTGCAACCCGTGGAACCCGGTCGGCCGCGTCCTGCGTGAGGACGAGCTGCGCGCCCTGCACGACGTGGTCTCCGACTACGACGCCCTCGTGTTCTCCGACGAAATCCACTCCTCCCTGGTGCTGGATGAGCAGGTCCCGTTCGTCTCCTACGCGAGCCTCGGCCCCTCCTTTGCCGCCCACACGGTGACGGCGACCGCCGCGTCGAAGGGGTGGAACATCGCAGGACTCCCCTCCGCGCAGGTGATCCTGCCCGACGAGGCGCTGCGCGAACGCTGGGACGTGTTCGCCGCCGACGTGCGCCACGACGCCAACGTCATCGGCACGGTCGGAGCGATCGCCGCCTATGAACGCGGGGACGCCTGGCAGCGCGAGGTCAAAGACCTGATCCGCTCGAACGTGGACCTGGTCGAGCGTGCCCTGGCACCCACACCGATCGACTTCGTGCGCCCCGAGGGCACTTACCTGACGTGGTGGGGCTTCGACGGAGTGGACCTGGGCCCCCTCTCCCCCGCCGCTTCGCTGCGCGAGCGCGCCCGCATCGCCGCCAACGAGGGGCGCACCCTGGGCGCGGATTACTCCTCATGGGCGCGCATCAACCTGGCGTGCGCCCCCGACGTTGCCTCGCGGATCGTGGAGGGGGTCCTCGGCCTGCTCTGATCTTTTCTCACACGAGACGAGGCCGTGGCCGGGAGCGGTGGAGATCCACCTCCCGGCCACGGCCTCGTTTGTGTCTGATTCTGTGCTCAGGTGCCCAGGGCCGCCTCGATGCCGGCAACCACGGTCTGGCGCGCCGCCGAGGCCGCCTCGACAACGGCGGTCGGGTCCGTGGGAGCATCGGCGAAGGACAGGTCGGAGACGACCGACATGCCGGCGACGCGCACGCCCAGGGCGTGCAGGGTGATCGCCTCCATGACGGTCGACATGCCCACGCAGTCCACGCCCAGGCCCGCAAGGATGCGGGTCTCGGCCATCGTCTGATACTCGGGGCCGCGCAGGATCGCGTAAGTACCCTCGCGCTGGCAGACCCCGCGCAGCGCCTGCGTCATCTGGGCGTCCCACACGGCCGACACGTCCAGGAACAGCGGCCCATCGAAGGGCGAGGCGCCACTGAGGTTCACATGGTCGGTGATCGCCATGACGTCGCCCAGGTTCCAGGGCTTTAGGCAGCCGTTCGCGTTCGTGAGGACCGCGCGGCTGATCCCCGCCGCTACGGCAGCTCGGGCCAGGGCCGTGACAGGGCGGGGACCCAGCCCCTCGTACAGGTGCGTGCGGCCCGTGGCCACGAGGACCACTCCCCGACGCGTCTCGTAGGCGCGCAGCTCGCCGCCGTGCCCATCCGCGACCGGCGCGACGACGCCGGGGATGTCCCCCAGCGGCACGGTGGCCGCGGGGGCTCCCCAGGCCTCGTCGAGAGCCTCAGCCAGGCCCGACCCGAGGACGACGAGCGCATCCGGGCGCCCCGCGAGAGAGGTGAGGACCCGGGCGCCGGCCACGGCCTCGTCGTCGAGGAGAGCCTGGGAGAAGCGCGGGTCGACGCTCACTGCGCGCCCTCTTCCGCGCCCTCGGCATAGGTGCGCGAGGGCAGCTTCTCCTGCGCGCGCACGCGGCCCGCGCTGGTCGCCCAGTAGCCGACGAAGCCGACGACCATCGCCAGGAGGATGCCGATGTTGGCGCCCGCCCAGTCACCATTGCGCCCGCCCAGGGGGCCGAGGAGGTAGCCCTGCCAGGACAGCCATGAGGCACTCGCGTTAACGACGAGGCCCCAGCCCACCAGCGAGCCGACGATCAGGGAGGCGACCGCACCCCAGTTCACCGAGCCGTAGCGGCCCGAGGGGGTAAAGAGGGAGGGCTCGTCGTAGTCCTTGCGCCGCAGCGCGATGTCCGCCAGCATGACGCCACCCCACGCGGCAATGACCGCGCCCAGCGTCGTCAGGAAGGCCGTGAAGGGAGTCAGGAAGGAATCCGCAAAGAACACGACGACGATCGTGCCGACCGTCATGATCGTGCCGTCAATCGCGGTGGCAACCGGGCGCGAGACGGGCACGCCCGTGGCCAGAAGCGACAGGCCCGACGAGTAGATATCCATGACGATGCCGCCGATGAGGCCCAGGATCGCGACCAGGGCGAAGGGGATGAGGAACCACGTGGGCAGCAGCGTGGTGAGCGCGCCGATCGGATCCGCGCCGATGGCCTCGGACAGCGACTCGTCGGCCGAGCCGACCAGGAGGATGCCGAAGAAGACGAGGATGACCGTGGGCAGCGCCGCGCCCACCGTCGTCCAGCCGACAACACCCCGCGTCGAGGCGGCGCGCGGCAGGTAGCGCGAGTAGTCGGCGGCCGCGTTAATCCAGCCGAAGCCGAAGCCCACGAGGAGCATGCAACCCGCGCCGAGCACCGCGGTCAAGGGCGCCGAGGGACGCGCGGAAAGCACCGCGAAGTCGATCGTCGGGGCGACCAGCACCAGGTAGACGATCGTCAGGGCCGCGGTCGCCCAGGTGATCCACGTCTGGACCTTCATGATCGCCTCGAAACCGAGGATACCCGAACCCGCCGCGAGGACGACGACGAGGATCAGCGCGATGATCTGGGCGACGACGTGGTTCGTGAAGCCGAGCGCCCCCATGACGGTGGCCGTGGCCTGGACGGCCATGATCGCCAGGAAGGTCTCCCAGCCCACCGTCAGGATCCACGAGATCGCCGCCGAAATGCGGTTGCCGTTAAAGCCGAAGGCCGCGCGCGACAGGACCAGCGTCGGCGCGGAACCGCGCTTACCGGCGATCGCGATGAGGCCGCAGACCAGGAAGGACAGGGCCACACCGACGACGGACACTATGACCGCCTGGGTCAGGGACAGGCCGAAGCCGAGGACCCACGAGCCCCAGGAGATCCCCAGGACCGAGATGTTCGCCGCGAACCACGGCATGAACAGGTCGGAGGGTTTCCCCTTGCGATCGGATTCAGGAATGACGTCCAGGCCGGCCATTTCGACGGCCAGCGCGCCCGAGTTTTGAGGCTCGCTCACGGTGTTCTCCTCTGCGAGGGATATATTGTCAGAACGACATTATCCTATCACAGAGGTCACACTGTTATGCGCGAAGCACGGGATTCGCCAGACGCCCGACCCCCTCGATCTCAATCTCCACGCGGTCACCCACGTCCACTCGCCCGCAACCCGCCGGAGCGCCCGTCACGATGACGTCGCCGGGCAGCAGGGTCATCTGGTGGGACACGTAGGAGACCAGCTCGAACGGATTCCAGATCATGTGTGCAGTCGAGCTGTCCTGCGCTTTCTCCCCATTCAGGTAGGAGCGGATCGCCAGGTTCGTGACGTCGAGGGTGGGGTCGACCGTGATCCACGGGCCCAGCGGGCAAGAGGTGTCAAACGACTTGCCGCGCGACCACGGGCCGCCCGTCATTGCGTCGCGGGCGGTGACGTCGTTGGCGACCGTGTAACCGAGGATCACCTGCGGCGCGTCCGAGGCGCTCACGTTCTTGGCCAGGGACTTGATGACGATGGCGAGCTCGCCCTCAAAGACCACGTCGTTCGACCACGCGGGGATCGCAATCGGGTCGTCGGGCCCGATGACCGAGGTGTTGGCCTTGAGGAAAATCGGGGGCTCGGGGCGCTCGTCGAGCGGAATCGGCGTATCGGAGTAGTTATTGCCGATGCCCACCACCTTCGAGCGCGGGATCACCGGGGAAAGCAGGCGGACCTCGTCCAGCTCGTAGATCTGGCCCGAGGGCTCTACGGGCGAGAACAGTGGGTCGCCCTTGAGGCCCACAATCCGCTTCGAGCCCTCCTCAAGGGCGCCGTACACCAGGTTCGTTCCATCCGAAAAACGTGCGATTCTCATGGCAGTAGCCTAACCCGCGAGCTCAGCAGGGGCGGGCGAAGCGCCAGGAGCAACGAGGCCGGGGCGGGCAGCGGGAAGCAAGGGGCCCGCCGCGCAGACGCGCGGCGGGCCCAGGGACGCGTCGGGCGCGCCAGGGCGCGATGTGCCCGGCGCGCCCGAGAGCGCTGGAGTGTCAGTGCTTCTTGGCCTTGGTCAACTTGGGGCGCTTCCACACGCTGCCCGGCACGTCGCGAGGCAGGAACGTGTTGGCGTGGCCCATGAACATGGGGTCATCGATGCCGGCCTTGCGCTGCACCTGGTAGTCCTTGAGCGCGCCAACAACCCAGCTCGACAGGACGACGAGCGCCACCAGGTTCGTGATCGTCATGACCGCCATCGCGATGTCGACGGCGTTCCACACGACATCCAGGCTCAGCAGCGCACCGACCGTCGCAGAGAGGACGCACACGACGCGCACGGTCCAGGTCGCCCAGGGGGCGTCGCCGAACACGAAGGACATGTTCGTGTCGGAGTAGACGTAGGCGGCGATCACCGAGGAGTAGGCCAGCACGAAGATGAGGATCGCCATGGGGACGATCGTCCACGCGCCCAGCTCGTTGGCGACAGCCAGGGTGGTCAGGTTCGAGGGATCCACACCCTCGGCACCCCAGACCTCGGGGCCCGCGAGCAGGATGACGAAGGCGGTGGCGGTACACACGACGATGGTGTCGATGAAGACGCCGAGGGACTGGATGAGGCCCTGGCGCACCGGGTGGGACACGGTGGCGGTCGCGGCGGCGTTGGGAGCGGTACCCTGGCCGGCCTCGTTGGAGAAGAGGCCGCGCTTGGTGCCGTTGATCATCGCGGCGATGATGCCGCCGCCCAGGCCACCGACGGTGGCGTCCGCGGAGAAAGCGGAGGTGAAGATCTGTCCCAGGACGGTGCCGAACTGGGAGATGTTCATCAGGCAGATGATGGCGACCATGATGACGTAGATAGTGGCCATGATCGGGGCCATCCACTCGGTGACGCGCGCGACGGTGCGGATGCCGCCGAAGATCACCATCGCGGAGAAGACGAAGATCAGGCCCGCGATGGTCAGCTGCGCAGCCGAGAAGCCGCCCGCACCCTGGAGGGGCTGCTTGGCGGCCTCACCGAAGGCGGTGGTCAGCGTACCGGCGATGGCGTTGGACTGGACGGAGGTGATGACGACGCCGCAGGTGATGACGGTGATGACGGCGAAGACGTTGGCCAGCGTGCGGTTTTTCATGCCGCGTTTCATGTAGTAGGCCGGGCCGCCGCGGAAGGAGCCGTCAGCGTGGCGCACCTTGAAAATCTGGGCGAGCGTCGCCTCGAAGAACGCGGTACCCATGCCCACCAGGGCCACGACCCACATCCAGAAGATCGCGCCAGGACCGCCCATGAGGAGCGCCGCGGCCACGCCGAACACGTTACCGATGCCCACGCGCGCGGCCAGCGAGATCGCGAAGGCCTGGAAGGAGGAAATGCCGCCGTCGGCTCCCTTACGCGAGCCCAGGACCGTGCGGATCATCTCCGGGAAGAAGCGCACCTGGACGAAGAGGGAGCGCAGCGTCAGGAACAGGCCGACTCCGATCAGCGCGAAGATCGTCACGTGCAACGTGATCCAGTCGGCGATGGCTTTTTCAAGCAAGGCGAATTCTTCCACAGGAACCTCCCGGGCTGTCTATCGACGAGGCCGTGGGACAGTCGCGGGGCCTCGCTCACTTCGCGGGCCGCACCCGCGCGTTGTATGGGACCCGTTCATCTTGCCACATGGCAGAGGTCAGGGCGTGCATCATCTCGCCACGCGCCAACCTGCGCGCGAGTGCACGAGGCCACCCCGGCCTCGTCGATGAGCTGCGGGAAGGGCCCGGCGGCGCGAGGACGCAGACGTGGGCGCACTCTGGGACAATGGAGGCATGAGCGCGACTTTGAACGAGATCCTGGATGACTTGGAGGACGCTGGGCAGCTGCGGGACGAGGATGCCCTGTACGAGGCCTTCGTGTCTTGGGCCGAGGGCACCGGGCGTCCGCTCTACCCCCACCAGGAGGAGGCCCTGGTCGAGATCCTGGCGGGCAACCACGTGATTGCGGCGACCCCCACGGGCTCGGGCAAGTCGATGATCGCGCTCGCCGCGCACTTCACGTCGATGGCGCACGGGGGCCGCTCCTACTACACGGCACCCCTCAAGGCCCTCGTGTCGGAAAAGTTCTTCGACCTGGTGTCCCTGTTCGGCGCGGACAACGTCGGCATGGTGACCGGCGACGTGTCCCTCAACGCCGACGCCCCCATTATCTGCTGCACCGCCGAGATCCTGGCGAATCAGTCGCTGCGCGAGGGGCCGACGCTGGACGCGGACATGATCGTCATGGACGAGTTCCACTTCTACGGGGATCGTCAGCGCGGCTGGGCGTGGCAGGTGCCGCTCCTGGAGCTGAGGTCCCCGCAGGTGGTTGCGATGAGCGCGACGCTGGGCGACACGACGCGTTTCGAGCGCGCGTGGAAGGAGCGCACCGGGCGCGATGTCTCCCTCATCGACGATGCGGAGCGTCCCGTGCCCCTCGAGTTCGAGTACGTCGTGGACCGCCTGCCCGACACGGTCGAGCGCCTGCTGGGCGAGGGCCGCTGGCCCGTCTACATCGTTCACTTCTCCCAGCGCGACGCGGTGGCGACCGCTCAGTCGTTTGACCGTTCCTCGCTGATGTCGGCCGAGCAGAAGAAGGCGATCGCCGCGCAGCTGGCGGGCGTATCGTTTACGAAGGGCTTCGGGCAGACCCTCAAGTCGCTGCTCTCCCAGGGCATCGGCGTGCACCACGCGGGCATGCTGCCGCGCTACCGCCGCCTCGTCGAGCGCCTCACCCAGGCGGGCCTGCTGCCGATCGTGTGCGGCACGGACACCTTGGGCGTGGGCATCAACGTGCCGATTCGCACGGTCCTGATGACGTCGCTCGTCAAATACGACGGTCGGCGCATGCGCCACGTGAGCGCGCGCGAGTTCCACCAGATCGCGGGGCGCGCGGGCCGCGCCGGCTTCGACACGGTCGGTTTCGTGCGCGTCCTGGCCCCCGAACACGAGGTTGACGCCGCCCGTGAGCGCGCACGCCTGAGCGCCGCGCAGGAGGCGGCCCACGACGCCCGCGAGGCCAAGCGCGCCGCGAAGAAGTCCGCGAAGAAGCGCAAGGGCCCGGGCGCGGGCGAGATCTCGTGGACGCGCTCGACGTTCGAGCGGCTCGTGGACGCGGCTCCCGAGCAGCTCACGAGCCGTTTCGAGATGACGCACGCGATGGTCCTCAACGTGCTGGCCGGTGCGCCCACGGCCGGGCGAGACCCGGGCGAGCACCTCGTGTGGCTGGCACGCAACAACGACGATCCGCCCCAGGATCGCAATCCGCACTTGCGCCGCCTGGGTGAGATCTACACGTCGATGAAGCAGGCGGGCGTCGTCGAGCACGTGTCCTCTACCGAGGCCTCGGCGTCGGGTGAGCCGCGCCTGCGTGCGGCCACCGACCTGCCGGACGACTTCGCGCTCAACCAGCCGCTCTCCCCCTTCGCGCTGGCCGCGCTCGAGTTGCTGGACCCCGAGTCCCCGACCTTCGCCCTGGACGTCGTGTCGGTCATCGAGTCGGTCTTGGAGGATCCGCGCCCGCTCCTGTTCGCGCAGGAGAAGGCGGCGCGCGCCGAGGCCGTCGCCGCGATGAAGGCGCAGGGCATGGAGTACGACGAGCGCATGGCCGCCCTAGAAGATGTCACGTGGCCGCGCCCGCTGGCCGATCTGCTGGGCGACGCATTCGCGGTGTATCTGCACGCGAACCCGTGGATCGAGGATCAGGAGATTTCCCCGAAGTCGGTCGTGCGCGAGATGATCGAGAACGCGCTGACGTTCACGGGGATTGTGGGCCGTTACGACGTGGGCCGCTCCGAGGGCATCGTGCTGCGCTACCTGACGGACGCGTATCGCGCGCTGCGCCAGATTGTGCCGGACGAGCTCATGACGGACGAGCTGCGTTCGATCATTGCGTGGCTGTCAGCGCTGATCCGCGCGGTCGACTCCTCGCTGCTGGACGAGTGGGAGGCCATGTCCACGGGCCAGGCCCTCCCCGCGTCCGAGGGCGACGGCACGGAGGGCGCGGAGCTCGCGTTTGGCGCGCGGGAGGACGGGACCGTTCCCTTTAGCGCGAACCGTCACGCGTTCCGCACGGCGATCCGCTCGGCCCTGTTCGAGCGCGTGGAGGCGATGAGCCGCGACAACGTCGAGGCCTTGGCGCGCCTCGACGAGGCCTCGCGCACCCCGCTGGTCGCCCCGTGGGGCGAGGACGAGTGGGACGCGGTGCTCGAGCGCTACTGGTCGGAGCACGAGTGGATCGGCATCGATCAGCGGGCGCGCGCCCTGTCGCTGTGCTCGTTGAACGAGGCCCCAACCCGCGAGGACGTGTTGGAGCTGGCCCCCGCTGCAGTGTCGTCGGATGTCGAGCGCGCCCAGGTCGCGCGCATCGAGGCGATCGCAGACGCGGTGGATGAGGCTGCGGTCGGCACGTTCTGGCTGGCCACGCAAACCCTGTTCGACCCGGAGGAGGACATGGACTGGCGTATCGTCGCCCTCGTGGACGTGCCGGCCTCGGACGAGGCTGGCAGGGTTGCCCTGGCGACGATCACCGTCGGGCCGCGGTAAGCCCCTCCAGCTTCGAGGCGCAGCTGGGACGTCACGGGCCACCACGGCCTCGTTGATGTGGCAATTCGGATGAGTCGGGTGGGAGCGACGCCGAAAGTCGTGGTCCCCGCCGTCCGAGTTATCCTCGCTGCGCGGGCCTCTCTCCGAGCTCCTGCTGGAGCCGCACAAGGTATCCGTCGGGGTCCTGGATGAGGAACTGCCGGACGCCGATCTCTACATCGCCCGCCCGGTACCACTCCTCTTCGGGTTCGACGAAGATCGGCCATCCTGCCTCTGTGATGCGCCGCAACGTGCCGTCCAGATTGTCGACCTGAACCTCAAAGTTGATACCCCGACCAAGGGGGAACTCAAGGGGACCTGTCGCCCACGTCCTACCCTGGTCGATCTGGTCGAGCATCAGGTGCGCGTTACCCAGCACAAGGTAGCCGAATCCTTCCTCAGGCCGCTCATAGCGAAGGGAAAAACCGACGAGGTCGCACCAAAAACGGCGCGATGCCTCGTAATCGGTGACGGTAAGTTCAGGGACAAGCCCGGGCTCGTTGCTCATGGCTTCACTCTAGCGGCCTCGGACGAGACCGTGTCCGGGAGATGCACAGACCGTCAGCGCCGGGACGCCTTGCGGATCAGCCAGTCCGCGCCCGCGAAGATCGCCATGAAGACCAGGGCGCCGATCAGGATCGCCACGATGTTGATGGCGACCTGCGCGTAGCCGATGCGCCACACGTTCACGAAGCCGTACGGGTACTGGTGCGTGAAGGTGCCTCGCACGAGCGTGTACGCCACCCACGCGACCGGGATCAGCAGGGCGCGTCCCAGCGTCGCCCACGTGATGCCGCCGCGCGGTCCCGCGAGCGCGGCCGCGGTCACGAAGGCGGCAGGGACGACGATGTGCTGGAGCGGGTTGGTGACCAGCGCGAAGCCAGAGATGACCTCGTAGGGGCCAATCAGCGTCGCGTAGACAATCGCGGTCACCGTGATCATCATGAGCGCGCACAGGTGCGTCGCCCTCCCCCACGCCCCGACGCGGCCTCGGCGCGCGAGGAGGGTCGAGATGATCGCGACCATGATGTTGGACAGCTCGGTGAAGTAGGACAGGCAATTGATGAGGCGCTCGGGCGCGCCCGCCCAGCCGTGGGGGGCACCCGCGAAGAGTCCCTCTTCATGGTAGGTGGGCGGCACATATCCGTCGAAGGCCGTAATGATGAGGGTGGCGGCGACGCCCACCCAGGCGAGGGCGGCGACCACCCAGTAGGCGGCGCACCCGCGGCGGCTTAGTTCAGTTATGTCAGTTGTCATCGCTCTCCCCAAACGCCTCCGCCGCAGAGCCATAGCGCGCAGCAGAGAGACGCCCAGCAGCAATCTCGCGAGCCTCGCGCATGGCCGCCTCAGTCTCTTCGTTGTACCGCAGATCAGCAGACACGATCACCGTCTCCTCGTTCATCCTCACTCACCCGTGTGCACTCATTGTATGTCGAGCAGCCAACGTGCTAACACGGACCACAGCATCGGATCGGCACGAGTCGTGGACGAGAAGTAGCACTTCCGCAAGGTTCCTCAACAACGTCGCACGTAATTCGTTATGCGGATCGGAGCGAAGAGCTCACAATCCGCGGAATTTCAACGACCAATCTTCAAAACCTGAAGGAAGGCTGAGGGAATTACGTGCGAAATTTTGGGGGCGCGGGAGTATCGGCATCTGCGATGAAGACAGAAACAGGACGAGGCCGGGTCAGACCTGGGCGAGATCCGTGACCTCAGCATCCGTCAACTCGACGAGGTCGAGGGGGCTCAGCTCGACGCTGAGGCCTCGGCGCCCGCCCGAGACGATCATGGTCTCGTGGTCCAGGCACGCCGAGTCGATGAACAGCCGGTGCGCAGTGGTCTGCCCGAGCGGGCTGATCCCGCCCACGACGTAGCCGGTGCGGCGCTGTGCGACGGCCGGATCAGCCATGGCGGCGCTCTTGGCACCGGCAGCCTTGGCGATCAGCTTCATGGACAGGTGTGCCAGTGCGGGCACGCAGCCAACGACGAACTCGCCGGTGGGTTCCAGGCGCACCATGAGGGTCTTGAAAGCCTGGGTGGGGTCGATGCCCAGCTTCTCGACGGTTTCCTCCCCAAACGCCCGGGCGGCCGGGTCGTGCTCGTACTCGTGAATAGTAAAAGCAACGCCCGCCGCCGTGAGCGCCTCAATGGCGCGGGTGGGGCCACCGCCGTGATCCTTGCTGTGTTTACGAGCCATGACCCCAGTGTAGGACGCGTCAGAGGATCGACGCCGCGGGGTCGTTGACGACGGCCTTACCGAAGGGGAAGCAGGTGATCGGGATCATCTTCAGGTTGGCGATGGCCAGCGGGATGCCGACGATCGTCACGGCCTGCGCGGCGGCGGTCATGATGTGACCGACGGCGAGCCACAGGCCCGCGACGAGGAACCAGACGATGTTCATGAGGGCCGATCCGGCGCCCGCACTGGGCTGGTCGACAACGCTCTTACCGAAGGGCCACAGTACGTAACCGGCGATGCGGAAGCAGGCCACGCCCGCGGGGATCGTGACGATGAAGAGGCAGGCGACGAGGCCCGCGAGGAGGTAGCCGAGGAAGAGCGGCAGGCCTCCGAAGAAGAACCAGATGATGTTGAGCAGGGTACGCATTGCGTGTCCTTTCCTTGATCTGTGAACATTCTAGTCTGCCACGACTCCTCGCTCAGATCCCCCTGAGTCGCCCCTGATTGGCCCCTGAAAGTTACTCCGCGCGTACCATGAGGGCATGAGTATTCCCGAGGCCATCGCCGCCGCCCGCGACCGCATCGACCGCGCGACGTCCGCGTGCGGTCGCACCGATTCGGTGCACCTGGAGCTGGCGGTCAAGACGCGCACGCCCGAGGAATGCCGCGAGGCCGCCGCCGCCCTGAGCGAGGCGAGCCTGCCGATCCTGCTCGGCCACAACCGCGTCCAGGAGGCGCGCGCGACGGTGGACGCGATCCGAGAGGTGCCCGGCGCGCGCATCCACCTGATCGGGCCTCTGCAGTCCAACAAGATCAACCACGCGCTGGCCTGTGTGGACGCGATCGAGTCGCTGGATTCCCCCGCCCTGGCCTCGAAAATCGACGCGCGCGCGACCGGCACGCTCCCGGTGTTCGTCGAGGTGAACGTCTCGGGCGAGGTCACGAAGCACGGCTGCGCCCCCTCCGACGTCGCCGCACTGATCGACGCGGTCGAGGCCTCGACCCACCTGCAGCTCGCGGGCTTCATGACGGTGGGCCTGAACTCCCCCATCGAAGCCGACGTGCGCGCCGCGTACGCGCAGCTGCGCGGGATCAGGGACGAGGCCGCAACGCACCTGGGGGTCGAGGAATCCGACCTGGCACTGTCGATGGGCATGAGCCGCGATCTTGAGTGGGCCATCGCCGAGGGGGCGACAATCGTGCGCCTGGGCACCGCGATCTTCGGCGCCCGCCGCGTCTGAGCGGACCGATCGTTCGCGCGAGCACAGCACCGACTAGGATTGTCTGCATGATGGCTGTTCTCGCTGGAATGTCCGCCGCGATCCTGGCGCTCGCCCCGATCACCAACCCGATCGGAGGCCTCGCCGCCTTCGCGGGCCTGACCGCCGCCGACGACCCGGCGGCGGTGCGCTCCCAGGCGTGGAAGACCGGCATCTACGTGTTTGCGATCCTGACGACCTTTGCAGTCTGCGGCTCGTTCATCATGCGTTTCTTCGGCTTCGACCTGCCCTCCCTGCAAATCGCCGGCGGCCTGGTCGTCGCGCACTCGGGTTTCTTGATGCTGGAAAACAAGCGCCGTGCCACCCACGAGGAGGCTCAGCACGCGACAGCCAAGGCGGATGTCTCCTTCTCCCCCATGGCACTCCCCCTCATCGCGGGGCCCGGCTCGATCGGCGTGGTTATCGCGCTGGCTGCCCGCAACACGGCCATCGGTTTTCACATCGGCATCGTCCTGGGCATCCTCATCACGGCCGCGGCCATCGCGCTGCTACTGCGCTACGGCACGCCCTGGATCGACAAGCTGGGTGCCACCGGAGTCGGCGCGATCGTGCGCATCATGGGCTTCCTGATCCTCGTCATCGGCGTCGAGCTCATCATCCACGGGGTGCGCGCGCTCCAGCTCTTCTAAGCGGAAGCCCGCCCCGGCCTCGTCTCCCGTCACCCGGGACAAGCCGCGCACGATTCCCGAGGACGCCGCACCAACCACGCTAGGACAGCAATGACACCGACAGGCGCCGATAGCGATCACGGAGCCACGGACGCAGGTCGAGGCTCCTTCCCCTGACGTTGATGCTCGTGAGGCTAGTCGGTACCTCGACCATGTCCAGAGCCTCGCCGTACTCGGCGATCATGGAACGAACAGCTTCTTCGATGACTCCGCGCTCGACGCGACACATATCGGCGATACTGCGGAAATCATCCAGACAGATATCCGCCGAGATCTCCTTGCCGCATAGCTTGAGCGCCATATCCTGGGGCCGATCAAAATAAACGGCCGTACACACCAGATCGTAGGCAGGCGAGAGAACGGCGTTGCGACGATCACGATACACCAGGCTCCAATTCTTCAGATGCGCATCATCGTTGCCACACAAAATGTTGAATACCGTCCGACGGACACACTCAACAAGCGACGGCAGGTCGTAATTCCGGTACGCGACCTTCATCACGTACTCGACCGAACTCTGATATTTCGACCGCTGAAATCCCGGCCGATTACCCGCCTGACAGAAATCCTCCATATGGACGCGGCTATGATCACTCCTGTCAAAGCGCGCAATGCTGAATGCGTATTCCTCGGTTGTTACCCAATCGGAGGGCGCAATCTCGACGTTCTCCCGATGCACAAGATCGAAGTCAGGAACCTCAATGCCACACGCCTTGGCGAGCGACATCACGTAGAACTCATTATGGACAAGCGCGTCGTACTCACTCGGCGGCGGCAGCTTGACGATATGGTCTCCATACTCGCCGCTGCCTGGCAACGTCAGGCGCTGATCACGGGACTTCATCGAAAACTTCAGGACATTGCCGGCAATGGATGCACGAATCAGCGAATCCGCTGAGGACGACGCGACATCACCGGATCGCAAGGCGTCATCCGCCGAACCCGGAACAGGATCCCCGATACGGGACACCGTGACAGCTCCCGGCAAATCATCGCCGAGCGCGCTGAGAATGCCCGGCTCATCCTCCTCGCTCAGTCCATGCTGAGCACACACAATCGTTCGAAGCAACCCTTCAGGCAGGAGATTAGAAAACCACAGCGGAAGAACCGACTGGCCTTTCACACTTGTTTCACGGCGCATCCCATTCTCGAACCAGAAGCCAAGAACAGGCCGATCCACGCGCCAGTAGTAGTCGCCGGAGAACCGAAACGAACTCTTGGACGAGTAGCACGAGATTGTCCCGATGTCGATGCCATGCAGGCGAACACGAAACTCAACGTTGGGCGAATAGAGCGACATCTGTGTTCCTTTCACGTCAATTCAACGGGGGCAAAGGCCACGTAATCCCACGCCATCATCAGTTCGAAGAATTCGTTCACACGCGCGGACAACAGTTCCTCACGCCGATCAACCAATTCCACCGGATCGGCAGAAGCCTCGCAGTCCTCTACCGTCTCGGGGAGCATGAGCATGTTCCGGTGGGCTGTCATGAAGGCCGGGGCCGCATCCTCGTCCCGCAGAGCCTCCTCATTGACCATCAACACTCTATTTGCGAGCGACGAATATCGACTGACATCTGTCCCCTCAAACCAACGACGCCCCACGTATTCCACGAGGAGATCAGCCACACTACCGTAGTCATCGACGAGCGAATCAAACACGGCAATCGACGCCTGACCCGCATAGTCGTCCGCCCGAACGTAGTAGGACCACATGGCACACACGCATGCCCTAGCATCCGAGCGATTCATGCGCGCATCGGGAATCGTGACGTGCTTCGAGGCCCCCCGCTCACCGACGCTCTCCAGTAGTCTCTGAACGGAACCGGATTCATCTCCGCGGCGCACGTCTTTCAGAAACGCTCTGGTTTGTCCGCTCGCACTGCTCAAAGTCATACCGATAGTCTTGTAAATCGTCCGCCACACCCAGCGCTTGAGCAGCTCTTTATTGCGGCGCTTCGGCTCGGGGAACAGCGCGAAGAAGCGCGACACCACCACCAGAATCGCCCCGTACGGCAGCAACGTTGCATGGGGAATACAACAATTCTCTTGGAGGAATCGCGTCGCTTTCATCAGAACGCGTTCCGTCTCGGCGTATGCGGTGTCGCGATCTTCGTCCGGAAAATCGCAGATCCTCCGTCGCTCGTCTCCAAACTCATCGCGCACATCGCGAACGTAGTCTGGATGCCGACGAGCTTTCAGTACATTCAAGACCTGGTCTTCCGAAATCAGCCCAAAGTTCGTTGAACGGGCAACGGCATCCGAAACCGAGCGCAAAGTACGTCCATCGGATGCGGAGCTGTTGAGCGCTTCAAACACCTCGAAAGACTTGAGCTTCTTACCGCTCTGATTAATGCGATCAAAGATAACGCGGAGCTTATCCTCGTCCGCTCCCTCCAGCACAGTCGCCGGAACGCTCACGGCGTTAAAGGTATTGAAGGCCTCCTGGTATCGACCGCGCAACGCCTGGAATTCGGTGTTCTCCTCGAACCACTGCCAGGCGCTCTCAAAGTCGAAGAGACGAAAGAGCGGCATGACGGCGCGAGAATGACGCCCCAGAGTTGAAACAACGCAGGCATTTTCCAGGTCGTACCCAACCGCAAAACGAGCATCTCGTTGGCTGCCGGCGTCCATCGCGTTGACGATACTCGTCACGCGTTGCTGCCCGTCGACGAGCCATAGTGCGTCCGGGCGCTGAGGGGCGTCGATATCGATGGAACCAACGGTGAGCCGCTGCGCCGGGGCCTCACGTTTCCACATGAGCAGGTTCCCGATTGGATACCCATGGTGAAGGGAATCAAAGAGGGCAACGACGTCTTGGTTCGTCCACCGGAAGGAACGTTGAAAGTCGGGGATTCGCACTCGCCCCGTCGCCACCAGGTCACGCAATTCGGAAAGCCTGAAGGTTTCGTGTTTCGGCTGCATCGCTTCGCTCGACATGTGTCTATGTTACTCCGACACCGATTCTCGGACGCTGTCACGCGCGCAGCCGCACGGGAACGCGAGAGCCCGCCCCGGCCTCGTCGAAACGACGCCGAAGCGGGCAACGGGCGCGCCCAGCTCACACCAAGCGAGCGCGCTCAGGGGATGCGGTGCACCCACTCCTCGCGCGCGAACTTCGTCTCGCAGCGCTTGCGCGCGACCTCAAGATCCGCCTCGGTGATGGTGCCGACAGTGGCGTTGTACTTCTCTTTGAAGTGGTCGAAGAACACCTGCAGAATCTCCTCGCGGGGAAGGCCGGTCTGGGAGCGCATGGGGTCCACGCGCTTGACGGCACTGCGGGTGCCCTTGTCGCGGATCTTCTCCATGCCGATGCGCAGAACCTCGTTCATCTTGATGGCGTCGATGTCGTAGGCCATGGTCACGTGGTGGACCATGTAGCCGTTCGCCCAGCGCTTCTGCGCTGCGCCGCCGATCTTGCCGAACTCGGAGGCGATGTCGTTGAGCGGCACGTACTTGGCCTTGATGCCCAGCTTTTCGAGGACCTCCATGACCCACTGATCGAGGTAGGGGTATGCCTGCTCGAAGCTCATTCCCTCCACGAGGGCGGTGGGGATGACGAGCGAGTAGGTGATGCAGTTGCCGGGTTCCATGAACATGGCGCCGCCGCCGGTGACGCGCCGGGACACGGTGATGCCGTAGCGATCCACGCCGTCCTGCTGGATTTCGTTCTGGTAGGACTGGAAGGAGCCGATGACGACCTGGGGGCCGTTCCACTCCCACAGGCGCATGAAGGGCTTGCGGCGCCCCGCGGCCACGTCTTCGACGAGGGTTTCGTCCATGGCGACGTTGATCATCGGGTCGACGACGGGGCCGTGGATGACGTCGAAGTCGATGTCGTCCCACGACAGGGCGGCGCCCAGCGCGCGGCGTACGGCGATGCCGACGGCTTCAGGGGTCACGCCCATGAGGGTGTCGCCCTCGTGGAGGGCCCCCTCCACGAGGGCGGCCAGATCCTTGGCGCTCGACGAGGCCGGGGCCCCTTCGAGGGACGCGGTGATCCGGGTGAGCGCGTCGTCGGGGTCGAGGAAGAAGTCGCCCGACACGCTCACGCGCGCAAGGCGGTCCTCCTCCACGTCGGTGTCGACGACGACGAGCTTTCCTCCGGGGACTTTGTACTCTCCATGCATGCCCACGATTGTAGGCGCTTCGCTCACGCCCAGTCGGGCAGGACGCGCACGCCACCCTTGTCGGCGGAGGCAGCGAGCATGCCGTAGACGCGCAGGGCGTCGGAGACCTGGCGGGCGCGAGGCTTGGAGGGCTTCCACGGGGCGGCGCCCTTGTCGGCGCGGCGGCGCTCGAGCTCCTCGTCGCTCACGTTCGCGCGCAGAACACGGTTGTTGACGTCGATTTCGATCTCGTCGCCGGTGCGCACGAGGCCGATGGCGCCGCCGGCCGCGGCCTCGGGCGAGATGTGACCGATAGAGATGCCCGACGTGCCGCCGGAGAAGCGGCCGTCGGTGATGAGGGCGCACTTCTTGCCCAGGCCCAGGCCCTTGAGGTAGGAGGTCGGGTAGAGCATTTCCTGCATGCCGGGGCCGCCCTTGGGGCCCTCGTACTGAATGACGACGACGTCGCCTTCGGTGACTTGCTTGCTGAGGATGGCCTCGACGGCTTCCTCCTGGGATTCGACAACGAAGGCCTTGCCGACGAAGTGGAAGAGGGACTCGTCGATGCCGGCGGACTTGATGATCGCGCCGTTGGCGGCGATGTTGCCGTAGAGGACCGCCAGGCCACCGTCCTTCGTGTAGGCGTGGTCGACGGAGCGGATGCAGCCGGCCTCAGAGTCGGTGTCGAGAGACTCGAAGAGGTTGGCGGTCGAGAATGCCTGGGTGGTGCGTACGCCGCCGGGGGCGGCGAGGAAGCGGTGCGTGGCCTCGTCGGTGGCGCTCCCGCTGCGCACGTCCCACGCGCCCAGCCAGTTCTCCAGGTTGTCAGAGTGGACGGAATGCACGTCGCGGTGGAGCAGGCCCGCGCGGTCCAGTTCGCCGAGCAGGGCGGGGATGCCGCCGGCGCGGTGGACGTGCTCGATGTGGTAGGTCGTGGAGTTGGGGGCCACCTTGCACAGGCAGGGCACGCGGCGCGAGATGGCGTCGATGTCGTCGAGCGTGAAGTCGACGCCGGCCTCGTTGGCGATGGCGAGGATGTGCAGGACGGTGTTGGTGGAGCCGCCCATGGCCACGTCCAGGCTCATGGCGTTCTCGAAGGCGGCCTTGGTGGCGATCGAGCGCGGCAGGACGGAGTCGTCCTCGTTGTCGTAGTAGGCGCGGCACATGTCGACGATGCGCGCGCCGGCCTCGGTGAAGAGCTTCTTGCGTTCGATCTGGGTGGCCAGGGTGGTGCCGTTGCCGGGCAGGGCCAGGCCGATCGCCTCGTTGAGGCAGTTCATGGAGTTCGCGGTGAACATGCCGGCGCAGGAGCCGCAGGTGGGGCACGCGTTGGCTTCGATGCTGGCCAGCTGGTTGTCGCTGACGGAGTCGTCAACGGCCATGACCATGGCGTCGATGAGGTCGAGGCGGTGCTCGACGACGCCATCGACGGCGGCGCCGGATTCCATGGGGCCGCCGGAGACGAAGATGGTGGGGATGTTCAGGCGCATGGCGGCCAGGAGCATGCCGGGGGTGATCTTGTCGCAGTTGGAGATGCACACGAGGGCGTCGGCGCGGTGCGCGTTCACCATGGTTTCGACGCAGTCCGCGATGAGGTCGCGGCTGGGCAGGGAGTAGAGCATGCCGTCATGGCCCATGGCGATGCCGTCGTCGACGGCGATGGTGTTGAATTCCTTGGCGACGCCGCCGGCCGCTTCGATGGCTCCGGCAACCAGGTCGCCCATGTTCTTCAGGTGCACGTGGCCAGGCACGAACTGGGTGAAGGAATTGGCGATGGCGATGATCGGCTTGCCGAAGTCGCCGTCCGTCATGCCGGTGGCGCGCCACAGGGCGCGAGCTCCGGCCATGTTGCGGCCTTGGGTGGATGTTGCCGAGCGCAGCGGGCGACTCATGATGTGCCTTTCTTTTGCCTTGTAATGACTCCACCCTAGGAGCGTGAGCGCTGCGTTTCCGTGCGGGTTTCGTCTCATGGACGAGGCCCGAGCTGGGTGCGGGTGGTTTTCGCGCGGTATGTCGGGGGCTGTGGTGAGCGTGGCGCCGTGTCAGTGGGTGGACGCTTGTGGGCGCGTTTGCACGGAAAACGCAAGGGGCGCGTGCGTGAATTAGCGTCTTGCAGATGCGGGTTGATCGCATTGGTCACGCTTCGGACATTCAGCCTCGTTCTCGACGCGCGAAACGTAGGCTGAGGGCACAGTGAAGAGAAAGGACTGCGATGACCATTCGCACCACTCATGTTGGTTCCCTGCCCCGTACCCCCGAGCTGCTTAAGGCGAACGCCGCGCACCGCGAGGGTTCGCTCAGCGACGCTGATTTCACGTCGCTGCTGCAGGCCGAGGTTGATGGCGTTGTGAAGCGTCAGGCTGAGATTGGCCTAGATATCGTCAACGATGGCGAGTACGGTCACGCGATGCTCGACACGGTTGATTACGGCGCGTGGTGGACGTATTCCTTCTCTCGTTTCGGCGGGCTGTCCTTTGAGGACGTGCAGCGTTTCGATGTGCGTCCCCCGGCTGGCCGTGATGGCCGTCTGTCCTTCTCATCGTTTGCTGAGCGCCGCGACTGGCAGCGTTTCGCGGACGCGTACGCGGATCCGGATTCGGGTATTCACATCGCGAACCGTAACCCGATCGCGTTCCCGACGATCACGGGTGAGCTGACCTACATCGGTGCCGAGGCCGTGGAGCGCGATATCGCGGGTACGAAGCACGCGCTGGAGGCGGCGGGCAAGCCGGTGTCGGATGGTTTCGTGGCGGCGATTTCGCCGGGTTCGGCGGCTCGCGTGGCTAACGCGTTCTACGAGGACGACGAGGCCGTGGTGTGGGCGTGCGCGGACGTGCTGCGCGAGGAGTACAAGCGCATTACGGACGCGGGCCTGACGGTGCAGATTGATGCGCCGGATATCGCGGAGGGCTGGGATCAGATGAACCCGGAGCCCTCCGTTGAGGATTACCGCGCGTTCTCGCGCGTGCGTATTGACGCGCTGAACCACGCGCTGGAGGGCATTGACCCGTCTCTGGTTCGTTTCCACGTGTGCTGGGGTTCGTGGCACGGCCCGCACACGACGGATATTGCGTTCAAGGACATCGTGGATCTGGCCCTGCTGGTCAACGCGAATGGCCTGACGTTTGAGGCGGCGAATGCTCGCCACGCGCACGAGTGGACGATCTGGCGCGACACCCCGCTGCCCGAGGGCAAGTACCTGATCCCGGGCGTGGTGTCGCACTCGACGAACGTTGTGGAGCACCCGGAGCTGGTAGCTCAGCGTATCCGCCAGTTCGCGGACATCGTGGGCGACGAGCGCGTTGTGGCATCGACGGACTGTGGCCTGGGCGGCCGCATCTACCCGTCGATTGCGTGGGCGAAGCTGGAGGCTCTTGCCGAGGGCGCTCATCTCGCATCGAAGTGATTGCCTGATTGCAGGCACCGGGCGCGCGGGGTGGATGAGTATCCACCCCGCGCGCCTTTCCCAGGCTTTTCTCAGGCAAAGCTCCCCATTCTTTGAGCTTTGCCTCACACAATTAAACACGTGTTGCAGCCCCCGCTTCCGGGTCGGCTCGCCGCGGTGGGGATCGCACGCCGCATCGGGTTCCGGGATTGGGGGCTGCGGCGCGTCCGGGGCATCTTGACACCCACGTTTTAACTCGCTTGTCCGTCATGCGAGTGACGGAGCCCATTCTTCGTTATTCTGGAAGTAAGCACCCATTGTCGAGGCTGTTCGAGGGAGAACATCATGGGAGCGTCCAACAGAGAAAGCACACACTCCATACGGTCGCGCGTTGTTATGTGCGCAGCTGCTCTGGCCCTTGCCGCTACAGCGTGCGGCTGCCAACAGACCACGCCCGCGGCGGAGGGGCCGTGGGCGGCCGACATCGAGCAGGCGCGCAGTGAGTGGGCGTCCAACGAGTTCGTTCAATCTGTCCTCGCCGACTCTGCCATCAGCGAGGCCGAACTCCAGGACATGCGTCAGCGCGTGCTGAGCTGCCTGACAGACAAGGGCGTCACCGGCGCATCGTTCAGCCCGAGCGGCAATCTGAGCGTCCCCGATCAGCCGGTTGGCTCCTCCGTATCTGAAGAACAGCAAGAAGAATTCGTCCACACCTGTTCCATCGATGCCGGTCAGCCGATCATCGAGGCGCTCGAGTTCGACATGCGAGTCAACCCGGATCACCGGGATATCAACGAGCTGTTCACGCAGTGTTTGATCCGCAATAAGGCGGTTGAGGCGTCCTTCACAGCCCAAGAGCTCGCGCGCGCTCGCGAGAGCGGAACGCCTCTCGACAGCGCACTGCCTTTCATCGACCCATCCCAGGGTCCCGACATTTTGCACCGATGCCTCAGCGACCCCAGCAAATGACCACAACCACCCTCAGGAGTTGAGATGGCATCTTCTCGCCGTTGGCTCGCCCTCACCGCGTTTGTCGCTCTCATCACCGGTGCGGGTGGGGTCAGCGCGGGTATCCTCATTGCCTCGCCGCCCACCCCGGCCTCGTTGGCATCGTCATCTGCTCCATCGACGGTCCCCGTCACCACCCGCGAGTTCACCGATACACGCTCCCTCACCCTCACGATTCCCCCGGCCTCGCCTCACGAACTTACCTCCCCCATCGCCGGGCGCATCACGGCCCTCCAGGCAGCACCGGGAACTCCCATCACGTCAGGTTCTATTCCCTGCGAGATCGATGGCCTGCCCCTTCTTGCCTTAGCCCTATCCACCCCGCTCTATCAGGACGTGGTGGACGGAGCCGCGGGACCCGATATCGGCGCCCTGAACGCTGAGCTTGCACGACTCGGCTATGCGGCTCCCGCAGATTCTCAGCGGGTCACGGCCTCCACGCGAGCGGCCCTGGCCTCGGCGATGGGCGTGAACGACGGAGCCGGAGGTGTCCCCTCCCGCATCGAGGCCTCTCACGTCCTGTGGATTCCCGCGCCGACCGTCACCCCCTCGTCGGTCCCCGTTCACCTGGGTGACAGCGTCGATACGAGCACTGTTCTCCTCGCCCTTGAGGACTCCCGCGACGCCTTGCGCCTCTCCGTCCCACCGGACGCCTATCCCGCGGACCACGTCATCACGCTGGGGGAGACGGACTACCCCGTTCCCGCTGACGGCGTCATCGCCGACCCCACCCTGACAGCGACGATCCTGTCCTCGCGCGAATACACGGACTTCGTCCGCTCCGCCCCGAGCAGCGATGGACCCGTTCAGCTGCCCGTCTCCTGGAAGCTCGCCGCCCCCATCACCGTCACGGTCGTCCCGCCGTCCTCAGTGATCGGAGACGCGACGAACGCGTGCGTCTTTGAGGACGGCACGCCGATCCCCGTCTCTATCGTGTCTTCTCAGCTCGGCCGAACCTACGTCCTGCCAACGACCCCGCTCTCCGCCGTCGACACCGCCGTCGAGGGACGCTCATGTCCGTCGAGCTAGACAACGTCGGGCACAGGTTCGCCGCAAGCCCGTGGCTCTTTCGCCGTCTGAGCGCCCGCTGCGAGGACGGTGCCCTCACCGCCATCATCGGCCCGTCCGGTTCTGGCAAATCAACCCTGCTGTCGCTGATGGCGGGATGGGAGACTCCAGCCGAGGGAACGATCAGCGTCCCCCGTCCGCCTGGTGAGCAGAAGCCCCGCATTGCGTGGGTCTTCCAGAACCCATTCGGCGTTCGCGCACGCAGCGCGATTGACCACGTGGCGCTGCCCCTGCTGGCCCGCGGCATGAGCCGGGCGCAGGCCGATGTCGAGGCGAACCGGCTCCTTGATGCCTTCAACCTGGCGCATCTCGCGGAGCGCTCTTTTCGTGATCTGTCGGGCGGCGAGGCTCAGCGTGTGCTCCTCGCGCGCGGGCTCGCATGCTCCCCCACCCTGCTCCTCGTGGATGAACCGACCGCGCAGCTTGATCAGTCCACGGCTCGTGACATCGCCTCCACGCTCGGCTCTCTGCGCGAGGACGGGGTGAGCGTCGTGATCGCGACGCACGATCCGTCGATTCGCGCGCAGTGCGACGCCGTCATTGACCTCGCCCGCTTCCAGGAGGAGGAGGAGCGATGAGCACACTCTCGTGGCGCGCACTCCTGTCCGAGGCCTGGAGGGACTGCCTGAGCGGGACGGCCCGCGTCGGGTTGCTGACTGTTCTGGCCACCGCCCTGGTCGGAGGCGCGATCTGCGCCGATGCGTTCTCGCTTCGTTCCCTCAGCGTTGAGGCGGCCTCTTTTCGTGCCCATCTGGGATCAGTGCGAGTCCTCCAAGCGCAAGGCAGCATCGACGGGGCCGCCTGCGATGCGCTGTCGCGAATCCCCGGGGTGCGCGCAGGAGCCGTTCGCTCGGTCGAATCCGGCTTGTCCCCGCTCGCCCTTCCGGCCTCGTCGCTGCCCCTGTACGAGGTCACGCCTGGAACCGTCTCTCTCCTGGGGACAACAACGGCCGATCCGACGGGAATTCTGCTCCCTGAGCAGGTAGCCGAGGACCTCGGCACCCCTCAAGGAACCCTTCTTCCCCTCGCACACGGGCAGGCCGAGGTCGCGGGCACCTACCCGTGGGACGAAAACGACGGGCGCCGTCCCGGCTACGCCTACGCGGCTCTTGCCCCCGTACCCGCGACGGGGACCTTCGATGAGTGCTGGTACGAATCCTGGCCGCACAGCGACGACGTCGATGCCCTGGTGCGCTCAGCCCTCGTTGGAAGCGACGATCAGAACGCCCAGGTCATGGCCATGAACCCTTCGCGCGGGACGACCTTCGACGCGGCGGGGCGACTGCGGCAGAGGCCGACCTGGTGGGCGTGGATCGCCGCGAGCGCCATCGGCGCCGCCACCGGGGCTGCCGCTACGTGGTGGCGTCGCCTCGAGATCGCCTCGGCGCTGCACGCTGGGCTCCGCAGATCGGATACGACGGTCCTCCAACTGTTCGAGGCCGTGGCGTGGGTGGGCGGCGCATGCATCCTCACGTCCGGCATATGCCTCACGATCCTGAGCGGAGCGGCGCCCGGGGATCGCTCCGATCTCATGCGTTTGGTCGCTACCGAGGGTGTCTGTGCCGCGTCGTGGACTCTCATCGGGGTCGTGATTGCCTCCCTGATAATCCGCGAGCGCCAGCTGTTCACTTTCTTCAAGGGCCGGTAGGTATCAGCGCGTGATCGCGACTACAATTGGTGTATGAGCGTCCTCGTGATTCAAAACGACCCGATCGTTCCGGTGGGTCAGTTGTCCGCCTTCCTCGGCGGTCACGAGGTGGTGCGCGCCTGGGAGGACCCGCAGCGCCTCCAGGACCTGGCGGCCGCTCCCCTGCCGGGCGCCCTCATCCTGCTGGGTGGCCGGGCCAACGCCTACGACGACGAGGCGTGCCCGTGGCTGGAAGCAGAACGCACACTCGTGCGCCGCTGCGTCGCCGCACATATCCGAGTGCTCGGCATTTGCCTGGGCGCCCAGCTGATTGCCGCGACCTTCGGCGGGCGCGTCAGCGTCGCTGACCCGGCGGGCCCCGAATACGGCGTCATCTCCCTGGCCTGGGGCACGAACGACCAGGCGGGCGGCGGCGGAGCCGTCCCCCTGCGCATGGCCCTGGCCTCAACCCACACGGTGTTCGCCGACCACGGCGACGCCATCGTGGAACTCCCCCACGGCGCGCGCGAGTGGGCGCGCTCGGACAAATACACGCAGATCTTCTCCTACGGCACAGCCCTGGGCGTCCAATTCCACCCGGAGGTCACGCGCGAGACCGCGACCGTGTGGGCAGTCAACAACGAGGACGTCGACACCGAGGACATCGTGGCCGGATACGACGCTCACGAGGGCGAGCTGGCATCCACCTGCAAGACCCTGGCCGACTGGGTCAGCGGCGTCTTCTAAGGCACACACAGAATCGCAGTGCGGGCACCCCCACGCGGTGCCCGCACTGCGATTGACAATCGGACCTCATCGCAGCGAGCGGAGTTGAGGCCCTGCATCTAGTTTAGGGCAAAACTCAGCGAGCCAAGTAGCTTTTTCAGGAACCAAGACCACCACGTGGGACAGCTTGACAACGAAGCCCGCCACGGCCTCGTCGATACTCCCCGCGTCAGGCGGTCAGGGGGCCGCAACCTGCACGAACGAGCCCGTTCCGTACGCCCACACGCGGCGCTCGGCCGCCGAGATGAATACGGCCTGGCCGCGGCTCAGTTCCACACTGTCCCCGCCCTGCTCCTCGCTCACGTGCAGGGTGATGGACCCGGAGGTCGCGATGATAATACGCGGCCCCTCCCCGGGCACGGCGACCTCGTCGACGCGCGAGGTGTACATGCCCGGCGCAAGCGTCGTCACGGAGAGTTCAAACTCCTGGGCGGGCGCCAGGAAGCGGTCCGTCGTGGAGGAAGGATGCTCGGGGGCCACGCGCACGGGCGGCAGCGCTGAGAACTCGGTGATTTCGACGAGCTGGGCGGAATCCACGTACTTGCGAGTCAGGCCCGCGCGCACGACGTTGTCGGAGGAGGCCATGACCTCGATGCCCAGGCCCGACTGGTAGGCGTGAATCTGGCGCGGCGGGATGTAGACGGCCTCACCGGGACGCAGCGACACCGGATTCATGAGGAAGGCGACGATGATGCCGGGATCCCCGGGATGCTTCTCGCCCAGGACGCTCACGAGCGTGTCGGTGCGCGGCGAGGGGGAATTCCCCGACGCCAGGCGGGAGCGGCACGACTCCACGAACTCTTCGATGCGCTCGGGGGTCGCCGGGGAATCCTCATCGAGGAGCCAGGTCGCCAGCGAACGCAGGCCACCGCGTACCGTCGAGAGCTTCAGGCGATGCCGCAGGCGCTCGGCCAGCTCACCCTGCAGGCCCACGAGCAGCTCGCGCGCCTTGCGCGGCACGCGAAAGCCCACGAGCGCGCTGAACTCCGTGAGCGCGTAGATCATCTCCGGCTTATGGTTCATGTCCCGGTAGACGCGTCGAGGATCCGTACGCTCAATCCCCAGGACCTCCTCGCGCAGGTAGCCCTCGCGGGCAATCTCCTTCGTCGGATGCACCTGCAGGGACAGGGTCTGGGCGGGCGCGATGATTTTCGCCAGGTACGGCAGCGTCGAGCCGAAGGCGTAGAGCAGGCCGCCGCCCAGCGCGCGCTTTGGGTCCGCCGCGATGTGCTCCGCGAGCGTGTCCCCGCTCGTCAGCAGCGTCGGGCCATCCGGGTGGGTGCCGAACCACACCTCAGACACGGGATCGTCCCCGGCGGCAGCGCCCAGGAACTCAGGGATCGCGTTCGTGGAGCCCCACGCGTCAGCTTTTGTCCAGCCGATCAGTTTTTCCATAGGTCGCATCCTATCGCGACCGGGCACACAAAGACGCGGGGGACGAGGCCTGGGCCTCCTCCCCCGCGTCCGTTGCGTGCTGTCAGGCGCTGGGCTGGGCGTTGGTTTCGCGCGCCTCGAGTGCGGCGAGCGCGCCGCCTCGGGCGTGCAGCTCGGCGTACGTGCCGGTCTCGACGACTCGGCCAGCGTCCATGACGATGATCAGGTCGGCGTCGCGCACGGCGCTGATGCGGTGGGCGATTTCGACGATCGTGGCGTCGCCGGCGACGCGGGCGATGCCGGCGCGCACGCGCGCCTCGGTAGCCGGGTCGACCTGGCTGGTGGCCTCGTCGAGGATGTAGATGGGAGCATCTCGCAGGAGAGCACGCGCCAGGGCCAGGCGCTGGCGCTGGCCGCCGGAGAGGCGCTCGCCCATGTCGCCGACAACGGTGTCCAGGCCGTCCTTCTCGCTGGCCAGCCAGTCGGTGAGGTCGACGGCGGCCAGGGCGCGCGTGAGGTCCTCGTCGCTGGCGCCGGGGGCCGCCAGGACCAGGTTGGCGCGCAGCGTGTCGTTGAACAGGTAGGGGCGCTGGGGCGCGTAGGCCACCGTGGAGCGCAGGTCGGTCAGGGAGACCTCGGCGACGTTGGTGCCGCCGATGGTGACCGTGCCCGAGGCAGGGTCCCAGGTACGGGTCAGCAGCGCGGCCAGGGTCGACTTGCCCGAACCGGAGGCGCCCACGATCGCGGTGCGCTTGCCCGCGGGGATGTGGATGCTCACGCCGTCCAGGACGGTCGGGGCCTGTATCCCGGTGTCCTCGAGGGGGTAGGCGAAGGTGACGTCGGTGATCTCGATGTCGCCCGGGGTCAGCGGCTTGGGGTCGGCCGGGTCGGCGACGACCGGCGCACGGTCGGTGATCGCGAAGACGCGGGCTGCCGATGCGAAGGCCTGGTCCAGGTCGGCGGCGAACTCTTCGACCGCCAGGACCGGGCCGAAGGAACCCATCGCGATGCCGATGGCCATGCCCGCCTGGGGCAGGGTCAGCGCCCCGGCGAGGTACTCGGAGCCTGCAACAAAAGCGACGGTGACGACGCCCGCGGCAACAGCGGCCTGGTTGAGGCCTCGGCGCAGGGCAATCCAGCGACCCTGGACGCCCAGGCCAGAGTCGATGCGCTCCTCGATCGCACTCATCTCGGCCTCGCGGCGCTCCTGAGCGCCGAAAGCGAGGACCTCGCGCACGCCCTGCACGGAGTCGGTCACGTGGGCTGCGATCGCCCCGCGGGCCTCGCGCAGCTCACGGGCCGCGCGGGCGGTCGATGCCGACCCCAGGAAGGGGATGACGGCGCCGACGACCAGCAGGAAGGGGAACAGGACGGCGGCGAGGGTCCACGACACCGAGGTCCCCATCCACGCCAGGGTCAGGATCGGGACGATGATCGCCGTCGTCACGGGGGCCAGCGTGTGGGCGAAAAAGACCTCGACGCGGTCGATGTCCTTGGTCACGCGGTTCATGATGTCGCCCGAATCCAGGCGATCCGTGCCCGCGGGAGCCTGGGGCTCGAGCTGGTCGTAGAAGTAGTTGCGCAGCATCGCCAGGGAGTGGAAGGCCACGAAGTGACCGGCGAACTGCTCAAGGTAGCGCGCCAGACCCTTGAAAATGCTCAGGCCAACGGCGACGCCGATGACGAGGGGGATGCCCCACGCGCTTCCGCCCGACGCCAGGGCTGCGACGGCCCAGCCGCCCAGGGCGAACAGGCCGATGCCGATCATCAGGAAGACGATGCGCGCGGCGATGGAGGCGGCCAGGGGCGGCAGCACCCGGCGCGTGATCGACAGGAGTCGGAGGGAGAGTTGCCTGCGGGTCATCGGATCGTTCCTTCCGTGAGCGTCGCGACGCGGTCGGCGCCCTTGATCGTGGCGTCTCGGTGAGAGATCGTCAGGGTGGTGCGCCCGGCGCACACCGTCTCCAGGGAGGCGAGGATCTCGCGCTCGGAGGCCAGGTCCACGTGCGCGGTCGGCTCGTCCAGGATCATGATCGACGCGTTCTTCAGGAACGCTCGGGCGATGGCGATGCGCTGGGCCTCGCCACCGGACACGGCCAGGCCGCGGGCACCCACGCGTGCGTCCAGCCCGCCGGGCAGCGTGTCGAGGAACTCACCCAGGTGCGCGGCGCGCAGGGCCTCGATGAGCTGATCGTCCGTGGCGGTGGGGGACGCCAGGAGCAGGTTCTCGCGCAGCGTGCCGGAGAAAAGATAGGTGGTCTGCTCGACGACGGCGCTCTGGGCGCGCACCCAGGACAGGGGCGCGGTCGCCAGGTCGACGCCGTTCAGGCTCACCTGCCCGGAGCGTGGACGTAGGTAGCCCTGCAACAGCGCGGAGATCGTGGACTTTCCGGCGCCGGAGGGCCCGGCCAGGGCGACGTGCTCGCCGGGGGCGAGCGTCAAGTCGGCGCCCGCGAGCACCGGCGTGCCCTGGGTGTAGGCGAAAGAGACGTCCGACAGGCGGATCTGGCCGGGAGCGGGCGGCAGGGCCGGGGCCTTGACGTCCGGCGCGTCGAGCACGGGCGGGACCTGCGCGTTGAACTTCTTGATCTCCTTGTTGGCCGCCATGCCGCCCATGCCGATGTAGAAGAACTGGCCGATGCGATCCAGCGGGTCGAGCATGATCGAGGAGAGAAGCACGAGGGAGAGCGCGCCGCCGACGGACAGCGCCCCCTGCTGGTAGCGGATGAGGGCCAGCGCAATCGCGCCGGTGATCATGCCCAGGGAGAAGACGGAGTCGATGACGAGGAGGATCAGCTGGTTGCCGGCCAGGTAGCTCATGACCTTCGAGCGGACCTCTTCGGCTGCCTCAGCGAGGCGCTTACCCATGTCCTTGCCCGCGTTCATGAGGGCCAGATCGCCCAGGCCCTGGATGGCGTCGAGCTCCTTGGCGGCCAGCTGACGCGAGGCGTGACGGTAGCGCGAGGACACCGGCTTGAAGGCCTTACGGAAGCCTATGACGCAGATCGGGACCAACGGGATCGCGATGGCCAGAAAGCCTGCGGCAACCGGGTCGAGAACCAGAGCGACGAAGACGACAACCAGGATCGGCGTGGTCAGCGAGGCGATCATGGGGGCCAGGAAGATGCCCTTGTAGGCGGCCACGCGCTCAACGCCGTCGGTCGCCGAGTTGACGACGCGGCCCGCGCGCTCGTTCGTGCGCTGCGAGGGCCCCAGGGCGAAGACCTGGCGGATCATCGAATGGCGCAGGCTCGGTTCCAGCTGCTTCATCACCGTCGCGCCGAGCGCGCTCACCGCCCACGCAAAGAAGCCGGAAGCGAGGGCGCCGGCCAGGGCGAGCCACCACGTCGACCACGAATGTCCACCGACAACTTCGTCAATGCCCCAGCCGATCGCCAGATAGGCGAGCGCCAGACACAGAGCAGACGCCCACGAGCAGAGGACAACTATCGCGCGTTTCATGGTTCTCCTATCAACACGACACACACGAGTATATAGAGAAGGATACCCTTACTTTGGTTCTGACACTACTGTCACTTTGGACCGTTTGCGGCGCGTAGTGACGCCCTGGTGAGCCATGTTCAGCCGGCGAGGGTGACTCCGCAATAGGCGATGGTGGCGACGAGGAGGGTGGAGAGCGCGGCCAGGGCGAAGGGCTTGAGGCCCACCTTGATGAGGTTCCGAATCTTGACGCCGCAGCCGAGTCCGAACATCGCTGCAGCCAGCAACCCTGTCTGCAGCAGCCCGCCGGTCGTCAGCACGAAGTCCGGCAGAGGGATAAAGGAACGCAGGAGCACCATGGCGATGAACCCGATGATGAACAGCGGGACGATGGGCGGCAGCTTCGAACTCGACCTCTGTTGACTGGGTTCGCCTGCCGTACGACTGAGACGGCGCTCCCGGATGCTGAGGATGGCCACGACCGGGGCGAGCAGCAGCACTCGGGCGAGTTTGACGATGACCGCGACCGTGAGCGCTCCGCCGCCGATGATGCCTCCGGCCGCGACGACTTGCGCGATTTCATGGATGGAACCCCCGGCCCACATCCCGGCCGTCTCGGAGCCCAGGCCAAGCAGGTTCGTGAGCAGTGGGACGAGGGCAATCATCAGCGTTCCGAAGATCACCACGAGGGCGACCGCGGTGATGGTGTCTTCCTCGGCCTCGTCGTCCGGGTCGGTGACCCCTGCCGCGCCCGCCACGGCTGCCGCACCGCAGATGGAGAATCCGCAGGCAATGAGCAGCGAGAGCCCGGATGGAACCCGCAGCAGCCTCCCCAGGAGAACGGTGCCGAGCAGACCGCCGGCGACAATGCACACGACGACGACCAGCATTGGGGCTCCGAGGTCGAGGATGTCGGTCAGTACCAGCTGGAGTCCGAGGAAGACGATGCCGGCGCGCAGGAGCTTTTTCGCGGAGAAGTCGATGCCGTCGGAGGCCGCTGCTGGCAGCCGGACGACGTTGGCCAGGAGTACGCCAAGCACGATCGCGATAATGAGCGGGCTGACTCCCGGCAGCAGCAGGCTGACCCCGTACGATGCTCCGGCCGCGGCCAGGCAGAGGACAAGCCCGGGCAGGAGCGCGCGGACTCGGGCAAGCAGCGTGTGTTCCGGTCGGGCAGTTGCAATGTTCTGTGTCTGTGTCATGCATCCATTGTTCCCTGGGACTCGCTTGCGCGAGTAGAGGCAGATACGGTCCGCTATACAAGTTATGCTTGTGGCTGGGAGGCGGAAGATGCACTACGAGCCGGACTTGGAGGCACTGCGAGTCTTGGCGCTCGTCGCGAAGGAAGGCAGCATGTCGGCGGCAAGCGCGCAGTTGGGCGTGAGTCAGCAGGCGATATCTCTGCGCATCCGGAACCTGGAAAAAGATCTGCGCATGCGACTGCTGGTGCGTTCCGCACGGGGCTCCCGACTGACTCCGACAGGCGAGCTGGTTGTTGGCTGGGGAACAACGCTGCTGACAGCGGCCGACGAGTTCTCGGATGCTGTCAACTCGCTCCGCACGGATCGCGGGAAGATGATGCGCATCGCCGCGAGCCTCACGATCGCAGAACACCTCCTACCGGATTGGATCGCCCGGTGGCGCATCTCTCACGGCAATGACGGCCCGGTCGTTCAACTCACAGCCGCCAACAGCAGCACGGTCGTCGAGGCCATACGCGAGGGAACCGCAGACCTCGGGCTCGTCGAGACCCCTGTCGTTCCCGCCGGCCTCCGGTCGGTCACCGTCGCTTACGACACCATCGAAGTCGTTGTGCAGCACGGTCACCGATGGGCGAAGACCCGCCGGGTGTCCGTCCGTGAACTGGCGGGCACTGGGTTGGTGCTCCGCGAGACCGGCAGCGGCACCCGACAAGCGCTCGAGAACGCCCTCACCGAGGCGGGCTTTCCCCTCGCAGCCGAGCCCGCAGCCGTGCTGACGACCACGCTCGGCGTTCGCAGCGCGATTATGGCCGGCATAGCCCCCGGCGCGTTGAGCTCCCTCGCCGTGTCCGAGGACGCCCGCGCCGGCCGACTCGTGCGAGTTCGGATCAACAATCTCCAGATCACCCGCCCGCTCACCGCCATCTGGGCCGGGACGACTCCGCCCCCTCACATACGGGACTTCCTGGACGTCATCGCGCGAACTGACCGGTAACGACCAATTTTGCATCGCGACCACATAAAGAAGCCACGGCCTCGTGCAATCGACGAGGCCGTGGCTCCCTCAAGCAATCAAGCTCAGACCAGGCGGTACGTCCAGCCGTAGGGGTCCTCGGCGCGGCCCCACTGGATGTCGGTGAGACGCTTGTGGATCTCGCGGGTCTTGTCCCCCACCTCGATCTCCACGTCGAAGTCGTCGCCACCCAGGCGCGTGATCGGGGTGACCACGGCGGCCGTGCCACAGGCGAAGACCTCGGCGACCGCGCCCGAGCGGATGCCATCCACGACCTCGGACAGGGCGATCTTCTCCTCGCGCACGTCCACGCCCTCGTCGCGCAGAAGACGCAGGATCGCGCTGCGCGTGCCACCCTCGAGGATGACGCCGGTGAGCTCGGGGGTGCGGATCGTTCCGTCGGCCATGACGACGAACATGTTCATGCCGCCCAGCTCCTCGAGGTACTTGCCCTCGTAGGTGTCCAGGAAGCAGACCTGGGAGAAGCCCTTGGCCTCGGCCTGGATCTGGGGCAGCAGGGAGGCCGCGTAGTTGCCGCCCGCCTTGGCACTGCCGGTGCCGCCGGGGCCGGCGCGGTGGTACTCGCGCTCCACCCAGATGGCCACGCCCGACAGCCCGCCCTTGAAGTAGGGGCCAGAGGGCGAGCCGATGACGTAGTAGTCGACGACGCCCGCGGGGTGAACGCCCACGAACTCCTCGGAGGCGAACATGAAGGGACGCAGATACAGGGACGAGCCATCCACGCCTGGAACCCACTTCACGTCGGCACGCACGTAGTCCACGAGGGAGGCGACGAAGTCCTCGCGGCTCAGCTCGGGCAGGGCGAGACGGCGGGCCGAGTGGTTCAGGCGCGCGGCGTTGTAGCCGGGGCGGAAGGTCCACACGGAGCCGTCCTCGCGCTTGTAGGCCTTGATGCCCTCGAACACGGACTGGCAGTAGTGGAAGACGGAGGCGCCCGGGTTGAGGTTCAGGGGGCCGTAGGGAATGACCTCGCGGTCCTCCCAGCCGCCCTCGCGGGTCCAGCGCATGTGGGCCATGTGGTCCGTGAACTTCTTGCCGAAGGCCAGGGTCGACATGATCTCGTTGTACTCCTCCGGCGTCGCCGGGTGAGCGTTGGGGGTCAGGGGAAAACGACCGGCCAGCTCGTCGGCGGCGGGAAGTACCAGATCGCCGGCAGCCTCAAGTTCCGTGGGGGTGTGCTGCGTCGATGCCATGAGGTCTCCTGTCGTGGTTTTTCACAAATATGAAGCCAGAATATGCCCGCCGTCCGCATTGTGGCCGATTGGTTTCGGCATGTGACCCACTCCCCCGCTCCCTGTGGACGTTCTCACCCGCAGGACGTCTCACTCGTAGTGGGTCCACATGCGCAGGACGCGGACGATGCGTTCCTCTTCGAAGACCTCGTAGACAAGCCTGCGCTGAATGTTGATCCTGCGGGAATACATACCTGCGAGATCCCCGACGAGGCGCTCGTAGCGGGGAGGCGTCGCAAACGGATCCTCAGTCAGAACCTCGATGAGGCTCTGAGCTTTCGCCTTGAGTCCGCTGGCGGAGAGCTTCTTCGCATCCTTCGCGGCCTGCTTGGAGAAAACGACCCGCCACATCGCTACCACTCCACGTCATCGAGGGCGTCGTCGAGATCTTCGCGAGCGGCTTCCTTCAGGCTATCCGACATTCCGGGAATCCCCTGCAGATACAAGGTTTCCTGAATGGCGGACCAGTCTGCCTCGCCGATGAGAACGGCGTTTCCACGACGGCCGGTGATCGTGATGGGTGTCGAGTCCTCGTTCACGGTGTCGATGAGCCGGTACAGGTCTGAGCGGGCCGCGGTAGCACTCACAGCAGTCATGATTGTTCCTTTCCACTCCCATCATAACGTACGCTTTTGCGTACGCATAGGTCTGTGCGCATGATTTTTGCCGAAAGGATACGATCGACGCATGACGACTCTGCCTGACTCTCTTTCCTCCGCCCTGCCCACCCGCGAGCGCCGCTCCCCCGGCCTGAAGCTGGAGGACGGGCGTTGGATGGCGGCCGCAAAGTCGGGCCTGTACGTCTTCGGTGCCGAGGCCTCGTCCAACGAGAGCGAGAAGAGCAAGGGCGATGCCACGCCCCAGCTCTTCCCCTGGTACGACGTGGCGCGGGCGCGCTGGGAGGCGGAGGGCGAACTCTTCGCGCTGGAGTGGGTGGACCCGGCCCGCGCGGCCCTGGCTGGGCGCAGCCAGGGGGACCCGGACGAGTTCATGCGCCAGGTCAGCGAGTACGTCAACCGCTCCATCGTCATGTTCGCCCAGGCGGACACCGACGCCGGAACGACGATCACGGCGTGGGTACGCCGGGGACCAGACGGCCTGTTCTCCATCCTGACGGCCGACGGCCCACTCGACGCGGCCGCTCAGCGCCAGGCCGACGCCCTCGAGGCCAGCGTGCGCGACGCGGTCGGCTTGGACTAAGAGGCGAGGCCGTGGCGGGTGTGCGCTCGCCCCTGACGCAACGCCCCCGCACAGATGAGTCCGGGGCCCACCTTTCGGCTGGGCCCCGGACTATTGTGTGTCTCGATCAGTGAACGATGAAGACGCGCTCGAAGGGGTCGACGGACAGACCCTGCTCGAGGATCGTCCGCGCCCACTCGCGCGCGCTGAACAGCGAGTGATCGCGGTAGTTGCCGCAGGAGTAGACGTCCGTTCCCGGAACGTCCTCCCAGGTCACTTCCTCGGCGATGGCGTGCAGCGACGAGGCGATAGCCGCGGTCACCTCCTTGACGGTGGGGGTCCCCCACATGATGAGGTGGAAGCCCGTGCGGCAGCCGAACGGCGAGCAGTCGATAACGCCGTCGATGCGGTCGCGCAGCAGAGAGGCGAGCAGGTGCTCGATCGTGTGCAGACCGGAGGTCGGGATTTCGCCGCTGTTGGGCTGGAGGAAGCGCACGTCGAAATTCGAGATCTGGTCGCCCTTCGGGCCGGCCTCCACGTTGATGAGGCGCACGTAGGGCGCCTTCACGGCTGTGTGGTCCAGAGTGAAGCTCTCCACTTCTGCCATGGTGTATTAATCCCTTTCGGTGTAGTTTTGCCGGCGTTGTTCCAATCGCATGAGCGATCGGAAAACCTCAGAGTACTGCGGATCCTCCTCATTCATGCGTGACAGGGCCGCACGTGCTTCACCTAACTGTCGCGTCAGGTCCATACGGACCATCGCGGCGACGACGCCGCGGCAGTAGGAACGCACGTCGGCCTCGCCCGCGACGGGCAGAGGAGAAACCGCCAGCTCGGTGACGGCAGGGCCGATAAACTCACCCGCCGCGTCGAGGACGACCTGGACGAAGTGGCGCGACGCCGCCAGCGTCGCGTTGTCGCCGGGGCCGAAGTGGGCCTCGGCCTGGCGCATCATCTGCGTGAAAGCATCCAGGCCACCGGCCGCGCGGATCGCGTCGTGGACGGCGCGATGCGTGGGCACAGTGAAGGATTGGCCGTCGAGCTCCTCGAACCCGGAGCCGACGACGTAGAGCGGGTGCTGCAAGACGGCCTCGAGGGCCTGGCGCTCGACGCGGGTGACCGGATCCTCCGGCCCGCGCCGCGCCTGAGTGGGGGCGGGGCGCCCGGCGCCGGCCATCTCGATCTCGCCGGGGCGCGGCTCGGGGGCGATGACCTCGACGCGGCCCGCCGCCCGGATCGCCTGCTCGACCGTGCGCATGTCCATGCCCAGCCACCCCGCCAGCTGGCGCGTGTACTCGGCGCGCAGCGCCAGGTCCTTGATGTGCGCGACGATGCCCGCCGAGGCTCGCAAGCCCTGCACGCGCCCTTCGGCGCTGCGCAGGTCCATCTGGGACAGGACCGAGCGGATTGCGAACTCAAAAAGGGGAATGCGCGAGTTCACCAGGTCGACGATCGCCTGGTCGCCCTGGGACAGGCGCAGGTCGCACGGGTCTTGGCCGCCCGGCGCCACCGCCACGAAGGTCTGCGCCGCGAAGTTCTGATCCTCGCCGTAGGCGCGCAACGCCGCCTTTTGCCCGGCGCTATCGCCATCAAAGGTGAAGATGACTTCCGAGCCATGCGCGCGCCCGCTGGAAAGCACGACGCCGGCGGCGGGATCCGCGTGGTCGCCGAGCAGGCGCCGAATGATGCGCACGTGCTCGGACCCGAAGGCGGTGCCGCACGTGGCCACGGCGTTCGTCACGCCGGCGACGTGGGCGGCCATGACGTCCGTGTAGCCCTCGACGATGACGACCTTGTGCCCGGTCGCGATCGACTTTTTCGCCAGGTCCAAGCCGTACAGGAGCTGAGACTTCTTATAGATCGGGGTCTCGGGGGTGTTCAGGTACTTGGGCGATTCCTTATCGTTATCGTCCAGGCGGCGGGCGCCAAAGCCCACCGTCGCCCCCGTGATGTCGCGGATCGGCCACACGAGGCGGCCACGGAAGCGGTCATACACGCCGCGGTTGCCCTTCGACCCCAGGCCCGCAATCTGGATCTCCTGGTCGGTGAAGCCCTTGGAGCGCAGGTGGTGGGTGAGGGCGTCCCACGAGGCCGGGGCGTAGCCGACCCCGAAATGCTCGCACATCGCCTGGTTGAATCCGCGCTCCGCCAGGAACTTGCGGCCCTTGTGGGCCTCCTTGCTCCCCAGCTGTTTGCAGTAGAACTCCTCGGCGACGCGGTGGGCGTCCAGGAGTCGCTGGCGTTTGCCCGGCTCCTCCGTGCGCACGCGGGTGCCGCCCTCCTCGTAGTGGAGGGTGATCCCCGCCTTTTGCGCGAGCATCTCCACGGCCTCGGTGAAGGGCAGGTGGTCGATCTTTTGCACGAAGGAGATGACGTCGCCGCTCTCGCCGCATCCAAAGCAGTGGAACATGCCCAGGTGGGGGCGCACGTTGAAGGAGGGGGTACGCTCATCGTGGAAGGGACACAGCCCCTTGAGGGAGCCGATGCCCGCGGGTCGCAGCGCTACGTGTTCGCCGATGATCTCGTCGATCTTCACTGCGTTACGTACCGCTTCGATATCGTCCTTGCGAATCAGACCCGCCATGATCTCAGTCTACCGACGCCCGCCCACGTCTGCGTCCGATCACGCTCAGAGCTGCGAAGAGAGCATCCCGCACCAGCGGGCGTGCCAGGTGGAGGCCGACACGTCGGTGAGGGCGGCAACCTGATCGATGACCGCGCGCAGGCGCACCCCGTCGTCCGATGCTGCCCGCCACTGCGCGGCGAACACCGGTTCGAGAGCGTCAGCCCCGGCCTCGTACAGGGCGTCAACCAGGTCGGCCAAGAGCGTGCGCTGCTGGTAGTAGACGGGCTCGGTCTCGCGCGGGCTCATGACGTAGTGGACGGCCATGCCCTTGAGGATCTGGATCTCGGCGCGCACCTGCCGCGGCACCACCAGGTCCGCGCGGTAGCGGCCCAGCGGCTCGGTGCCAAAAGTCTCGCGAGTGGCTTCCACGGTCGCCGAACAGAAGCGTCCGATCAGCTCGCTCGTCGCGTCCTTGAGGTGGGCGAGCGAGACGTAGGAGCCGTCGAAGGAGCGCAGCCACACGGGCATGGAGACGATGCGTTCGAGCGCGTCCTCCAGGTCCGAGCGCGCCACCGCGGGCCCGTACCAGTCCAGGGTCGAGGCCACGACCGCCGCGCAGTGCGCGTCGTCGAAGAGGTCGGCGGGGTCAAGCTTGCGCGTGGCGACCGCATCCTCCATGTCGTGCACCGAGTAGGCGATGTCGTCCGACAGGTCCATGATCTGGGCTTCCAGGCAGCGCCGCCCGGCCGGGGCCCCTTGACGCATCCAGGCGAACACGGGCGCATCGTCCGGGTAGACCGAAAACTTGCGCGTCGACTTGGCCAGGTCCGGCCCGCCAGACTTCACCCACGGATACTTGCAGATCGCATCCAGGGTCGCGCGCGTCAGGTTCAGGCCCGCGGGCACGCCTCCCGCGCCGATCACCTTGGGTTCTAGGCGCGTCACGACACGCAGGGTCTGGGCGTTGCCCTCGAACCCGCCGATCGAGGCGGCCGCCGCATCCAGAGCGCGCTCGCCGTTGTGCCCGAAAGGCGGATGCCCGAGGTCGTGAGACAGGCACGCCGCATCCACGACGTCCGGGTCAGCCCCCAGTTCCTTGCCGAGCTCGCGGCCCACCTGGGCGACCTCGAGGGAGTGGGTCAGGCGCGTGCGCACGAAATCGTCCGAAATCGGGCCCAGCACCTGCGTCTTTTCGCCGAGGCGACGCAGCGCTGAGGAGTGCAGGATCCGCGCACGGTCGCGCTCAAACTCGGTGCGCGCCGAAGACTTGTGGTCCTCGGGCACCCAGCGCTCAGAATCGGCCGGGCTGTACGGGGCCTTCGCGTCACCGCCGTCAACACCGGGAATTGCCAAAGAAAACTCGTTCACGGGCCCATTTTACGCGCCCCACCCACCTCAGTCGGGACGCCGAACCCGCGCCGGCGCCACGGCCTCGTCCGTGATCGGTGCTCGGCAAGCCCCGCGTGGCCCGAGGTGTATGAGCGATAGAACCGCACGGACGGTGGCCTCATCACGATGAGGCCACCTCTTCCTCATTAATCTCTGACACCAAGAATGTCCGGTCAAAGAAAGAAGGGGATGAGAAGATTACGAGAAGGCCCCAATGGGTTTTGATCTGGAATGAAAGGCATTGAAAAGAAACACCCGTTCAGCGTTTTTGCTCACCTGCCGCGACCTCGTTGCAGCAGATGTCGAAAATTTACCAAATTGTTACTGTGAGATACCCCGGCGGAGCTTTCCTCATTTGTTCAAACATGCTAATTGTCAAGAGTCGCATTCAGCGTCGAATCTCATCCATGGAAGGAGTCCCCCGTGTCCAACACGGCACAGGAAATCCTCGATGCGGTCGGTGGTCCCGGCAACATCACTCACTTTACCCACTGCGCCACGCGCCTCCGCTTTGAGCTGCGCGACGCCTCCGTCGTCGACAAGGACACGGTCGAGGCCATCGACGGCGTTCTCGGAGCTGTCCCCCAGTCGGGCGACCGCTACCAGATCGTCATCGGCGGCGCCGTTCAGTCCGTCTTCAACGAGATCAATAACCTGCCGTCGATGGCCGGTGGCGCCGCTGCCGCCTCCAACGACGATGTGAAGGCCGCCGCCCGCGCGAAGGCGCGCGGCAAGAATGCTCTCGTCGACGCGTTCTTTGAGTACCTGTCTGACTCGTTCCGCCCCCTCCTGCCGGTCCTCCTCGGCGCATCCCTGATCCTGGCGTTCCTCGCGGTCCTCGACTCTACTGGCGTCGTCGACACGCGCGCGGAGACGATCCCCGCGTGGCTGGGCTACGTGAACTCCATGTGGCGCGCGGTCTTCTACTTCCTGCCCGCCATGGTCGCCTACAACGCCTCCAAGAAGCTGGACATCGACCCGTGGGTCGGCACGGCCGTCATCCTGTCACTGCTTACCCCCAACTTCATGGGCCTGAGCAACGCTTCCTCGTTCGCTGAGACGACCTGTACGACCACCGCGCTCGGCTCCGAGCAGTGCGTCACCCATGTCGGCTCTCTACCCCTGCAGCTGGCCGACTACGGCGGCCAGGTGTTCGTGCCGCTGCTGATGGTCCCGATCCTGGCTCTGGTCTACAAGGGCCTGAAGAAGATCGTTCCTTCGAACGTTCAGATGGTGTTCGTCCCCTTCATCTCCTTCATCATCATCATGCCGCTGACGGCCTTCCTGATCGGCCCCCTGTCGATCTGGATCGGCAACGGCCTGGGTGGCGGCCTGGCATGGCTCAACGGCCACGCCCCCATCCTCTTCGCGATCATCATCCCGATCATCTACCCCTTCCTGGTGCCGCTCGGCCTGCACTGGCCCCTCAACGCCCTGCAGCTGGCCAACATCGCCTCGACCGGCTCGGACTTCATCCAGGGCCCCATGGGCGCGTGGAACTTCGCCTGCTTCGGCGCCACCGCCGGCGTGCTCTTCCTGTCGATCCGCGACCGCGACACCGATATGCGCCAGACCGCGTCCGGTGCCCTCGCCGCCGGTCTTTTCGGCGGTATTTCGGAGCCGTCCCTGTACGGTATCCACCTGCGTTTCAAGCGCATCTACCCGCTCATGCTCACCGGCTGTGTCGTCGGCGGTCTGGTCATCGGTATCGGTAACGGCGTCACCACGAACACCTTCGTATTCACCTCGCTGCTGACGATCCCCGTCTTCACCCCCACGGCCGTCTACGGCCTGGGTATTGCCGCCGCGTTCATCACCGCGTTCCTGATGGTCGTGCTGTTCGACTACCGCACGAAGGAGCAGAAGGCTGAGGCACGCGAGAAGAAGGCTGCGCTCAATGCTGGTGTCTCCGCCGCCCCCGCCGCTGCTGCCCCGGCTGCCGCCGCCCCCGCTGCTCCCGCTGCTCCCGAGTTCAGCGACGAGGCCAAGGCTGACCTGACCCTGACCGCCCCCATGGCGGGCGAGCTGGTTGCGCTTTCGGACGTGGCCGACGAGGCCTTCTCCGCCGGCGCGCTCGGCCCCGGCATTGCGGTCTCCCCCGCCGCTCACGCGGTCGTCGTCGCCCCCTGCGACGGCAAGGTGACGGTTGCCTTCCCGACCGGCCACGCCTACGGCCTCAAGTCCGCCTCCGGCGTCCAGGTCCTCATCCACATCGGCATGGACACCGTCAAGCTGGACGGCAAGGGCTTCACGCCTCGCGTCGCCAAGGGCGACGTCGTGCGCCGCGGCGACGTGCTCGCTGAGGTCGACTGGGATGTCATCCGCGAGGCTGGCTACGACACCATCACCCCGATGGTCGTGACGAACAAGAAGAAGTTCGGCACGATCACCCCCGCCGCACCCGGCGCTGTCGGCATCGACGACACCGTCGTGACGGTTGCGCCCAAGGAGGCGTGAGCGTCCCGGCGTTTCGCTGACGCTGTGGGGGCGGGCCACGAGGCCCGCCCCCACACGTGTATCCGCCGGGTGTTCAACCGACGCTAAGCACACTTAGGGGTATAGAACATGCCGTCTCACTGCGGGTCCCAGGTGGTTTGTCTTGCTGCGGGTCCCAGGTGGTTTGTCTTGCTGCGGGTCCCAGGTGGTGAGGTTTGTCTTGTTTCTTAGCTTGTTGGTGCTGGGCGGCCCGCCCGGGTGTGGCCACACCGCACGGTTCCCCAACAATGTCGCACGTAATTTCCCTGTCAACCTTTCATACATTGAAATAGGGGTATTGCAATTCCAACGTTTGTGCGCCATGTCGAAAACTGACCCGGGGAAATTACGTGCGACATTTTCGAGGAACCATCATGTTGGGCTGCGATGGTTGCGGAAAGCTCGGCGGGACGGCGCCCAGGACTCGGCGGGACGGTGCCCAGGGCTCGGCGGGACGGCGCTTAGCGCTGGGCTTCGATGATGTCGAGGACCGTTCGAACCTGTTCGATGGTGAACTGGCCGGGCGCACTGCCCTCGCTCCCCGGAAGGGTCGCGAAGGTGGCCGCGCAGCCGAGTGCGGATCCGACCAGGCGCGTGGGGGCGCCGGAGGGGCCCATGGCGATGCCGATGACGGGACGGTCGTAGGCCTCGCGCGCCCACGCCTGGGCGCCGATGACGCGGGCGGCGTCGGTGGCGCTGGTGGCCATGCACGCGAACTTGAGGACGTCCGCGCCCGCGTAGTTCATGTCGGCCAGCACCTCGGCCAGCTGGTCGTCACTGGGGGTCGCGTCAAAGTCGTGGAACGATCCGATGACGAGGGATCCGGCCGCGTGGGCGTCCTCGATGAGGGCGGGCGCCCCGTCGCGCGAAATCTCGACGTCGACGCCGCCGACGAGGGGCGCAAGGGCGCGCACGAGGGCGCAATATTCCTCGTCGTCCAGGAAGGCCTCGCCGCCCTCGACGGAGGTGCGGATGGTGGCCAGGACGGGCAGGGGCGAGGCGTCCGCGACGTAGCGGGCCATGCGCACCAGGTCGTCGGCGACCTCGCTGGCGGCGACGAAGTGTGATCCCACCAGGGAGGCCAGGTAGGTGTCGGCGCGCCATTCGACGATGTCGGCGTAGCAGGAGGCCAGGGCACCGACCTGCTCGCTCAGGGAGTGCGCATCTCCGCCAACGGGGACGATCACCTGGGTGCGCGCGCCGAGGGTCGCTTTCTTGGCGGCTCGCCCGATGGTGACGAGGCTAGGGGCAGGGTCGGGGTCGGGCGTCGATGGGTACGACATGATTCCTTCGCTTTAGTAGCCGATTTCAGCCAGGTGCAGGCGTAAGCGCTCCGCATCTGTCAGGTAGGGGTGGTCCAGCCAGCCGTCGGGCAGGTGGGGGGTCTTTTCGCCGCCGGCTCGGCCGCGCGGTCCGCGTGCGGCGGGCGGGAACTCCTGATCGAGGTCGAGGTCCGCGAGGCGCTCGTGCAGCTCCTGGAGCGTGGAGACCATGGACAGCGCGTGGCGCTGGGGGCCACCGACGGCGAATCCGCGCAGGTACCAGCCGATGTGCTTGCGCATCTCGCGCAGTGCGCGCCCCTCGTCGCCCTGTTCAACGACGCACCAGGCGGCATGACGTTCGATGACGGAGACAACCTCGGCGAGGCTGGGGCCGGGCGGGATCGTCCCACCGTGGTAGGCGGCGACGATGTCGCGGAAGATCCAGGGGCGTCCCTGGGCGCCGCGCCCGACGCTGATGCCGTCGCAGCCGGTGCGCTCCAGCATGGCCAGGGCGTCGGCGGCCTCGAAGACGTCGCCGTTACCAAAGACCGGAATGTCGAGCAGGTCCTTCAGGCGCGCGATCTCGTCCCAGTGGGCGCGTCCCGCGTAGTGCTGGTTCTGGGTGCGCGCGTGCAGGGTGAGCGCGGCGGCGCCGAGCTTTTGCGCAGTCAGCGCCGCGTCGGTCGCGGTCTCGTGCTCGGAGTCGATGCCGATGCGGATCTTGACGGTCACGGGGATCTCGCGCCCCGCGCGCTCCCCGGCCTCGCGTGAGGCGCGCACGACGGCACCCACGAGGTCGGTGAAGAGATCGCGCTTCCAGGGCAGGGCCGCTCCCCCGCCCTTCTTCGTCACCTTGGGGACGGGGCAGCCGAAGTTCAGGTCGATGTGGTCGGTGAGGTCGCGCTCGACGAGCATCGTCGCGGCCTTCGCCATGACGGCTGGGTTGACGCCGTAGAGCTGCAGGCTTCGCACGCGCTCGGCGGGGTCGGGGCGCACCATCTCCAGGGTGCGCTCATTCTCCTCGACGAGGGCGCGGCTGGTCACCATCTCGGTGACGTACAGGCCGGCGGGCGCGTCCACGCGCGGGATGGCGACGTGGCGCGGCTCGGTGGTGGTCTCGCCGGGAGCAGTCTCACCGGGGTTCTTCGGGGACGAGGCCGTGGCCGACTGCCCGGACTCGGCTGCCCAGGAGGGGATGCCGACGGGCCGCAGGTGGTCGGGCAGGCCCGACTCGCCCATGATGCGGCACAGGCGTCGGAAGGGCACGTCCGTCACCCCGGCCATGGGGGCCAGGACGACGGGTGTCCACAGGCGCAGCGGCCCCACGCGAAGAGGGGCCGCTGCGGATGTTGAGGCTATCTGCAAGTCAGCAGCCCAGGCGTTCGATCAGGTACGACTTGACCTTGTCGAGCGGGATGCGTACCTGCTCCATCGTGTCACGTTCACGGATGGTGACGGCGTGATCCTCGATCGAGTCGAAGTCGTAGGTGATGCAGAACGGCGTGCCGATCTCGTCCTGGCGACGGTAGCGCCGTCCCACGGCGCCGGCGTCGTCGTAGTCGACGTTCCAGATGCCGCGCAGCTCGTCGGCCAGCTCCTGGGCGGGGCCGGTCAGTTCGGGCTTGCGGGACAGGGGCAGGACGGCGGCCTTGACGGGGGCCAGGCGCGGGTCCAGCTTGAGTACGACGCGCTTGTCGACGCCGCCCTTGGCGTTGGGGGCCTCGTCCTCGTGGTAGGCCTCGATGAGGAAGGCCATGAGGGAACGGGTCAGGCCAGCGGAGGGCTCGATGACGTAGGGGGTCCAGCGTTCCTTGGTGTTCGGGTCGAAGTAGTCGAGCTTCGCGCCGGAGGCCTCGGAGTGGACGGTCAGGTCGTAGTCGGTGCGGTTGGCGATGCCTTCGAGCTCGCCCCACTCGCTGCCCTGGAAGCCGAAGCGGTATTCCAGGTCGACGGTGCGCTTGGAGTAGTGCGAGAGCTTCTCCTGCGGGTGCTCGTACTCGCGCAGGTTTTCCGGGTCGATGCCCAGGTCGACGTACCAGGCCTTGCGGTAGTCGATCCAGTACTGGTGCCATTCCTCATCGGTGCCGGGCTCGCAGAAGAACTCGAGTTCCATCTGCTCGAACTCGCGGGTGCGGAAGATGAAGTTGCCGGGCGTGATCTCGTTGCGGAAGGACTTGCCGATCTGGCCGATGCCGAACGGCGGCTTCTTGCGCGCGGCGTTCATGACGTTCGCGTAGTTGACGAAGATGCCCTGGGCGGTCTCGGGGCGCAGGTAGTGCAGGCCGGCCTCGTCGTCGACGGGGCCCAGGTAGGTCTTGAGCAGGCCGGAGAAGGCGCGGGGCTCGGTCCACTGGCCGCGCACGCCGCAGTTGGGGCAGGCGATGTCGGCGTTGGACAGGGAGGACTCTTCGACACCCTTCTTTTCGGCGAGCTCTTCGATGAGCTGATCCTGGCGGGCGCGCTTGTGGCAGTTGAGGCACTCGATGAGCGGGTCAGTGAAGGCCTTGACGTGGCCGGAGGCGACCCACACTTCGCGCGGGAGGATGACGGAGGAGTCGAGGCCGACGACGTCGGCGCGGCGGCGGACCATGGCGTTCCACCAGGCGCGCTTGATGTTTTCCTTCAGTTCCACGCCGAGCGGGCCGTAGTCCCACGCGGAGCGGGTGCCACCGTAGATGTCACCGCAGGGGAAGACGAAGCCGCGGCGCTTGGCCAGGCTGATCACGTTGTCGAGGCGGGAGGGTCCCTTAGCCACTTGTCACTCCTTGAGTATTTGGGGCACGACTGGCTGTCGTGTCGCCATCGATACTAGTCGATAACTACTGCGTGGGGCGCTTTCGGGCCCTTGCACGCCCATGGATCCCACCACAGGTGCGCGCTTGGGATTCTGGCTGGGCCCTGCGGCGCACGTTGCCCGGCGCGCCCATGGATCCCACCACAGGTGCGCGCTTGGAGTCCTGGCTGGGCTCTGCGGCGCTCTCCAGCAGCCCGCTCGCGGATAGGTTATGAGCATACGGATAGGTTATGAAGATACGGATAGGTTATTAACCTATCCACATGTGAATAACCTATCCACATCGTCGTAACCTATCCAGATCAGGAGGGGCAGGCTCCGCTACGGCGAGTACGAGCACGCAGACTTCGAACCTATCCACATGCGCGCGTGCCAGCACCGACAGAGCCGACAGCGCCGACAGCCACCACCCACGCTCACCAAGCACAGCACCCCAAAAGTCGCACGTAATTCCCCTTTACCTATTTCATGCGGCGAAATCATATCGTTGAAATTCCGCCATTTTCAGCACATGATTGAACATTCCATCATCGAATTGCATGCGAAATTGTAGGGCGCGCACAGAACTACAGTGCCACACTCAGCAACACGATGCGCCGTTCTCATCGGCGGTGACCACCGCCTTCGACACCGACTGTTCGGCACCAGCGCCCCTCAGGCCGCCCCACTCCCCCGCGCCCGAATGCATAAAACAGCCCCGGCCTCGTCGCTCCTACGGGAGGGAACGAGGCCGGGGCAGGGTCAAGGGGTCATGTTCCCCGGGCGAGCGACAGGTTCAGTTGAGGCGGCGGATCCTGCCCGTGAGGGTCAGGCGCCATCCGGCAGCGGTGACTGCGAGAGTGATCAGGCCGAGCAGCCAGAAGGCGGGGTGCATCGGGGGAAGGTAGCCGGACTTGTGAACAAGCGTGAGAACCAGCCAGGTGACCGGACCGGCTATGCCAGCCAGGCCCAGAACAGTCGCCACGATAATGCCGAGGGCGACCGTCCACGGGCCCCGACCATGGCGCGAGGCCGCACCGATCAGGCGTCCGGCCCCGTCGCAGGCGATCCAAGCGACCACCACAATGAGCCACGAGTCCACTCCGAGGGGATACTCGAGGCTCCCCAGGAAGAACATGTGTGTCTGAGCCAGGGCGAGCACCCACCAGATCACGCTGGCGATGGCGATAACGACAGCGCTTAGCACGTAGGTCGAGAGTGCCAGGGTCCGGCGCGACGCTCCGCTCAGAGACGCTGCCCGCAGGTCCGTCGTCGTGGTGATGATCTGCGCGATGAGGATGTAGATGGCCGTCGAGAAGGCGGCGTTGACGGCAGCCTGATCGACGTGCTGGGAGAAGTCATCGGAAGTCGCGTACATGATGGCGCTCACCGTGGAGTTAATAGCAAATTGACCGACGATAACCGAGGCGTACACTCCGAAGGCGAATCGCCAGTCGACCATTCCGAGGCGCCAGATCGAGGGCTGAGAGGAAACAGTGGGTGCGGTGCTCATTGGTCGTTCTCCTGGATGAGGTAGGCGAAGGCGTCCTGGAAGGAACAGGGCGAAGATGTCAGGGAGTGGGATGCGAGCTCGGTGTCGCCGACGGCGCTGCCGCGCAGGTCCACGACGATCTCTCGCGTGGAGCCAAGCTCGCGACTGGCGATCACGGCGAGGTCCGGGTGGGCAGCGAGGAAGCGCTCAACGTCGGAGGCGTGGCCGGTCAGAGCTGAGACTCGGCAGGTGAAGTCGTCGATGCTCTGGTGAGCGAGGAGCTCGCCCTTCTTCAAGACGATGACATCCTCGGCGACTTTTTCGAGTTCGGAGACCATGTGCGAGGAGATGAGGAAGCGACGCTGTGGGCGCTTGCCTTCCATGACATCCCCCGCCAGGGTGAGGATTTCCTCGTAGAAGGCGTAGCGCGTGGGTACGTCCAGGGGTGCCTGGATCTCGTCGAGGAGGGTGATGGGCGCGCCCGATGCCAGGGCAATCGCGCCGGTGACAACGGCCGCTTGGCCTGTGGAGAGCTTTCCAAGAGTCTTGCGGCTGCGGACCGGCAGACCGAAGCGCCGGGCGTAGTGAGCGAAAAGCCGCTCGTCCCAGGTGGGACGCAGACGGGCGTATTGGACCAGGATAGTTGCGGGGACATCGTCGAGGTCTCGGCTGGACGAGGCCATGATCGAGCCGGTGAGCAGGTCATCGGCGCTGGCCTGGGCGGCGTCGATGGCAACGCTCCCCGAGGTGGGGGCCAGCAGGCCGCCGAGGATCTGCATGAGAGTCGTCTTGCCCGAGCCGTTGGGGCCGACCAGAGCCGTGACAGTCGATTCCCCGAGGGTGAGGGAGACGTCGAGCAAAGCCGGCACTATCTCACCTCGGTAGGTGTGGGTGATGGAGTTGAGGGTGATCATGAGTTGTCCTTGGCGGTTGTGTCAGCGCCATAGGCGCGGACGTGGTCGATGATGGCGTCGATGTCGAGGCCCAGGGCCAGGCCCGCTTCGACAGCGGGGTTCAGGGTCTCCTCCACGTAGGTGGCGAGCCCGTCGGCCACGAGCGCGTGCTGTGCGCCTTCGGCGACGAACATGCCGATGCCACGTCGCTTTTCGACGAGCCCCTCGTCGACGAGGATCGCGAAGGCCTTGCCGACGGTGGCCGGGTTGATACGGTAGGTCGCGGAGTACTCCGTGGTGGAGGTGAGCTGGTCTCCGGCGCGCAGGGCGCCGCGCAGGATCTGTGCGCGGATGTCGTCGGCGATCTGCACGTAGATCGGGATCCCCGAGACGAACGTGGGTGCCATGGGCAGCCTCCTCGGTTCAGCGGTTCATTACATAACTAATGAACCATAGAACCAGGTAACCCGTCAAGCTCTCACAACGAGTCCTAGATCACATCCACAACAACAAATCCACCCCCCACCCAAATCTCGCACGTAATTCCCCCCGGTCAGTTTTCAACACCGCCCACAAACGTTGCAATTCCAACGACCACATTTTAAAGTTTGAAAGGTTTACATGGAAATTACGTGCGACATTGTTGGGGAACCATGCTCGCAATGCCCGCAATGCCCGCAACGTCAGCAACGCTCGCAACGTCCGCGCCCGCGCTCGCCCCCGCGCCCGCGCCCGCGCCCGCCGGATCCACATCCGCACGTCAACTGGCCGCCCCACGCACACTGCCCGCCCTACACACAACACGCCCCACGCACACTGCCCGCCCAACACACAACCCGCCCCACGCACACTGGCCGCCCTACACACAACCCGCCCCACGCACACAAACAACCCCGGCCTCGTCCCACGGGGATTGGGGACGAGGCCGGGGCCAGGTCAGGGATTAAGCGCGGGAGCGCTCACTCCTTGACGCCGCCGGCGGTCAGGCCGGAGACGATGTACTTCTGCAGGTACTGGAACAGCAGGATGACCGGGACGGCCGCGAGGACGGCACCAGCCGCGAAGATGCCCCACGGGGCGGTACGCTCGTCGGCTGCCCACATGTACATGCCGACCGCCAGCGTGAACTGACTCTGATCCTGCAGGACGACCTTCGCGATCACGAAGTCACCGAGCGAGGAGATGAAGCTCAGCAGGCCAACGACCGCCAGAACCGGGCGAACCAGCGGCATGATGATCGTCCAGAAGGTCTGGGCGTGCGTCGCACCGTCGATCATGGCTGCCTCGTCCAGCGAACGCGGAATCGAGTTGAAGAAGCCGTAGAGCAGGAAGGTGTTCGAGCCGAGCGCGCCACCGAGGTAGACGCAGATCAGGCCGAGCTTGGAGTTCAGGCCCATGACCGGGAAGATGTCCTGGATGCCCAGGAGGAGCAGGTACAGGGCCACGAAGGCCAGCATCTGCGGGAACATCTGAACGAGCAGCAGGCCAGTCAGGGTGCCGCGGCGCCCCTTGAAGCGGAAGCGGCTGAACGCGTAGGCGGCGGCCGCACCCATGAGGACGGTGCCAACCGCGGTCACGGTGGACACGATGAGCGAGTTGACAACCCACGACCAGTAGGCGGCATACTTGCCCGAACCCAGCGCCGTGAAGTTATCGAGGGACACTTTCGAGAAGAGGCTGTTCGAGCCGGTCAGCGTCGCACCGGGGTTCAGGGACACCGACAGGACGTAGAGCAGCGGGACCAGGCAGTAGATGATCATCGCAATGGCGACGATGTGGCGCCATCCGACTTCTTTCCACCAGCGGCCACCCTTGAGGGTGGATTGGCGATTCTTCTTCACTGTTGCAGCACTCATCACAGCTCCTCAAGGGTCTTCGTCTGGCGGAAACCGAGCCACGCGATCACGCCCACGACGATGAAGATGACAATGGACATGGCCGAGGCCAGGCCGTAGTTCGGGGAACCCGACTCGATCGCGATCTTGTAGACCATCGAGATCAGGATGTCAGTCTGGCCGACATCCATGCCCGGGTAGTTCGGGCCGCCGCCGGTCAGCATGTAGATGAGCGAGAAGTTGTTGAAGTTGAACGCGAAGGAGGCGATCAGCAGCGGGACGGTGGACTGCAGGACGAGCGGCAGCTTGATGGACCACACGGTGCGCAGACCGGAGGCGCCGTCGATCTTCGCGGCCTCTTCGACGTCGCCCGGCAGGGACTGCAGGGCGCCCAGGCAGACGAGGAACATGTAGGGGAAGCCCAGCCACAGGTTCACGCCCAGGATCGAGAGCTTCGCCAGCGTTCCGTCCGTCAGCCACGGGATGTCTGCGCCACCGAAGAGCACCTGGTTGATGAAGCCGAAGTCCGTGTTGAGCATGCCCTTCCACACCAGGGTGGCCAGGAAGGCCGGGAAGGCGTAGGGCAGGATCATGAGGGACTGATAGATCTTGCGGCCCTTGATGCGCTTGTCCGCAAAGACGAGGCCGAGGATCAGGCCGAGCGCGAAGGTCGACAGAACGGACACACCGGCGAAGACGAAGGACCACAGCAGCGCCTTGAGGAAGGGGCCGGCCAGGTCGCCGCGGGCGAACATGTTCATGTAGTTGTCGAAGCCGACGTAGACGCGCCAGCCCGGATCGATCTGGTTGCCGTCCGCGTCAACGAAGGCACCGATCTTGTTGTTGGCCGTGTAGACGGTGCCCGACTTGGTGTCGGTCAGCGTGTCGGCCGCCTCGTCGTAGCTGTAGCGGGACTTGGCCAGGTAGGCGGTCGAGCCGTCCTCGCTCTTGTAGTGGCCATCGTCAGGATCGGCCGAGACCGGCACGTTGAGCGCGAAGACCTCGGTCTGGCGCTGCAGTACCTCGTTCAGCGTCAGGACCTTGTAGCCGTCAACCTCCGTGATGGCGCCGGCCGACATGGTGCCTTTCGCCTCGTGGAAGGGCGTATCGGAATCTCCGACCTGGATACCGCCGGTCTCGGTGTCGACGATGGCTAGGCCCAGGCCCGAGCTGTCTTCGACGATGGCGGCCGGGACGTTGCGGGCTCCGGGGGCGCGCTTCGCGGCAGCCTTCAGGATCGAGGCGACTGCGTCTTCCTTGGTCGAGTTGTGGCCCTGCCCGTAGTTCGTAAAGGACACGTAGCCCGTGTACCCCATGACGAAGACCTGGTAGATGAGCAAGAAGACCATGCCGGGAACGAGGTACTTCGCGGGAATAGTCCGCTTGGAGAAGTACACCCAGTTGACCGCGAGAAGCAGGACGGCCAGGACGGCGAGAACCGCCCACGACTTCACCATGTAAGCGGTGAACATGCCGTACAGCCCCAGGGCATCGATCAGCATCATCAGGATGAGTTTGACGAAGAAACCAGGCTTGGTCACTTCGCTCGCGTGCGAGGTCTTAGGCCCCGCCTTTTTCTTTTCTGCAGCATTCGCTGGCTCAGACATCGTGTCCTCCACACGTGCGCGTTCGCGCGTCTTTGCGACGTATCCCGCCGGACGGCGGGTCAAGAAGTGGGCACCGAGGGTGCCTGTTGGCCGCTGGGCGGCCGCGGTGTTCAACGCCGCCCCACCCCCGCCCGCCGCGTGGGTGCGGGCGGGGGTGGGGCGTTGTCACGCCTGAAGGCGAGCCTTCGTGGTGGCTGCTAGCGGCCACCACGATCGCTCACTTGGAGGCGATGGCGTTGTTGATGTTGGTGATCATCGTAGCCCAACCCTCGGCGGGGGTCTCGGTGCCGGTCACGATGTTGGCCTCGGTCTGGCCCCAGTAGTTCCAGACGGAACCCATGGCGGGGATCGCGGGAGCGAGAGCGCCGGACTCGGCAACCTTCGCGAAGTCCTTGATGTCCTGGTCATCCGACTTCGCGGCGACCGACGGCATCGCGGAGGCGCGACCACCGAGCTCCTGCATCTTTTCCTGAGCCCCGGGGGTGGCCAGGTAGTTGAAGAACAGCCTGGCGGCGACCGGGTTGGCGGACTTGGCGCTCTGGTAGAACATCTGGACGCCGACGAAGGGCAGCGCGGGCTGCGAACCGGCCGACGGGACAGGCAGGACGGAGACGTCCATGCCGGCCTCACGGAAGGCGGCAACGTTCCAGGGACCGGTCACCGTGTAGGCGGCAGCACCGTCGAGGAACTTCTGCTTGGCGATGTCGCCGGTGATGGACGGGGAGAACACGCCCGCGTCGCCCTGAGCCTTGAGCCAGTTGGCGAAGTCGGTGCCGCCGGAGCCGCCCATGGCCAGCTCGGAGGTGTACTCGCCGTCGGCGTTGGTCTGGAAGACGGGGGCACCGAAGGAGGTCTGGAAGGCGTAGAAGTGATAGGGGTCACCCTTGTCGCCCATCTGGATGACGAAGGGGTACTCCGCACCAGAGACCTTACCCGAGGCGATCATGTCGTCGTAGGTGGTGGGGGCGTCCTGGGTGAGCGCATTGTTTCGCACCAGGGCGACGGACTCGACGGAGTAGGGCACGCCGTAGGTCTGGTCGTTGTAGGTGACGGCCTTGACGGCCACATCGGAAAAGGCAGAGCTATCCTCGCCCAGGTCGACGGGGGCAACGACGCCGTTGGCGACAAGCGCGCCGAGCTTGTCGTGCGCCATGACGATCAGGTCGGGGCCGTTGCCGGTGGGCACCTGGGTGGTGAACTCGGTATCCATGTCGGATTCGGACTTCTGGACGACGTTCACGGCCACGCCCGTCGAGGCAGTGAAATCGTCAGCGAGGGAACGAACCTGAACAAAACGGGTATCGTCCGCCCAGATGGTAAGGGTTGCCGCAGTCTTGCCACTGCAGGCGGCCAGGGCGGTAACCGCCGCGAACACGCCGAGTGCTGCGATGCCACGTCGCATTATTTCTCCTGTGTTGGTCGAGCTGGTCGCCTCCATCAGCGACCCGCTAACCGTAACTGTAGTACCTCCGTTTTTGTTTCTGCAATAATTTTCCGAAATGTGAGCTTCCTGTTACATTTGTACGTATTACGTCGTGCGCACACACCCAAAGGAGAGTTGAGTCGATGACGAAAAACCGCACGAGCATGGCAGATATCGCCGCCCACGCTGGCGTCTCGACCGCTACCGTCTCGCGCGTCTTCAACGGTGTCGGGCAGGTCTCCGCTGACACGCGGCGCAAGGTCCTGACCGCCATTGACGAGCTGGGATACGACCGCCCGAGCCCCGAGCGCACTCCCGACACGCCCACGATTGGCATCGTGCTCCCCGAGCTCACGAATCCGATTTTCGCGTCTTTCGCCCATCACCTCCAGGAGGAGGTATCCCGGGCCGGCGGCATCGCGATGATCCGCTCGCAGACACCCGGAGCAACCTCGGAGTACGATCACTTGTCCTCGCTCATCGAGCATCGAGCGAGTGGCCTGATCTTCGTCTCGGGCAGGCACGCTGATCTGCTCGCCGACCTCGCCCCCTACCACGATGCCGTGCAGCGCTCGATCCCCCTGGTCACGATTAACGGCGCCCGCCCGGAGATTCTCGCCCCCGATTTTTCGACGGGCGACGCGCTGGGCATCCGCGCGGCCGTGACGCACCTGCACGAGCTGGGCCACACGCGCATCGCCCTGCTGACGGGGCGCACGCACGTCGTCCCCGCGCTGCGCAAGGCCGAGGCCTTCACCCAGATCATGGGCGAGCTGGTCGGCGACCACGCACCCATCATTGAGGAGACCTTCTATACGTACGAGGCCGCGGCGGCGCATACGAGCGGCCTGATCGAGCGCGGGGTCACCGCGATCATCACCGGCTCAGACCTGCAGGCTCTCGGCGCGATCCACACGATTACGTCGATGGGGCTCTCCGTTCCCGCGGACATCTCGGTCATCGGTTTCGACGATTCCTTCCTCATGTCACACCTCAGCCCAGGCCTGACGACGGTCCACCAGCCGGTGCCCGCGATCGTGACGGCTGCCGTGCGCAACCTGTTCGAGGCCTTGGCCACACCCGACTACACTCCTGAGCACGCCGATTACGTCTTTTCGCCTGATCTGGTCGTGCGTGGAACCACGGCACACGCGCGCTAAACACCCTGATCACAAGGGTCCGTGACCCGAGATTGACTTGCAATCATTCTCGCCAGCCTAGAGAATGATTCTCATGTCAAAAAGAATCCTTGCTGCCGCATGCGCGGCCGCCACAGCGCTCGCTCTGTCCGCTTGCTCCACCACGGCCTCGTCAGGAGGCGGCGCTTCCAAGGACGGCACCCTGACCGTCATGGCCTCCTTCTACCCGCTGCAGTACCTGGCCGAAAAGGTCGGCGGCGAGCACGTCACCGTCACCTCGCTGACGCCTGCGGGCGCCGAGCCCCACGACCTTGAACTCTCCCCCAAGATGGTCGACTCGCTGTCCAACGCGGACGCAGTTGTCTACCTGGCCGGCTTCCAGAGCGCGGTCGACGAGGCCATCGAGCAGCACGCCCCCAAGACCGTCATCGACGTCTCCCCCGCCGCCGAGCTGGTTGAGGTCGACTCCAGCGCCAACCACCCGGCCGAGGAAGAGGGCCACGACCACGAGGCCCAGTCCGGTGAGACCGAGGCCCACGATCACGACCACGAAGGCCACGACCACGAGGGCCACAGCCACGACATGAGCGCCGACCCCCACTTCTGGCTCGACCCGGTTCGCATGGCATCCGCCGCGACCCTGGTGGGCGAGAAGCTGGCCGAGGCCGACCCGGCCAACGCCGAGACCTACAAGGCCAACGCCAAGGCCCTCAACGAGGAGCTCACCGCCCTGGGCGACGACCTCGTCATGAAGACCTCCAACTGCCAGGTCACAACCTTCGTGACAGCCCACACCGCCTTCGGCTACCTCGCGGACCGTACCGGCCTGACCCAGGTGGGCATCTCCGGCCTCGACCCGGAGTCCTCCCCCTCGCCGGCGCGCCTGGCTGAAATCGGCCAGATCGCCAAGGACCAGGGCGTGACGACCATCTTCACCGAGGCCCTCATTGACCCCAAGGTCGCCCAGACCCTGGCCGACGACCTCGGCCTGTCCACGGCCGTCCTGGATCCGATCGAGTCCCAGACCGATGCATCCAAGGACTACGCCGCGGTCATGAACGACAACATCGCTGCTCTGACGAAAGCAAACAACTGCCAGTGAGCACAACTGACTCCCACGCGACGGCGGGAGCCTCCCACGCGGAGGCGACCGCCGTCGTGCGTCTCGATAATCTTCACGTCGCCTGGGACACGGACCTGATTCTGCACGGCATCTCCCTGACGATCCCCGCCGGTCAGACCGTGGCGCTCACAGGCTCGAACGGCTCGGGCAAGTCCACGACCATCAAGGCGCTTCTGGGCACCGCCCCCATCACGGGCGGCGACGCCCAGCTCTTCGGGCGCTCGATCACCGCGCGTCGCCGCGTGCCGTGGAACAGGGTCGGCTACGTTCCTCAGCGTATTTCCTCGGGCGGCGCGATTAGTGCCAGCGCGATCGAGGTCGTGCGCTCCGGCTTGCTCGGCCCTCGCCGCCTATGGGCGATGCCCGGGGACACCGCCCGCGCGATGGGGGCACTGGAGCGCGTCGGCATGGCCCACCGCGCCCACTCCCCCATGAACATCCTGTCGGGCGGCCAGGCCCAGCGCGTCCTCATTGCGCGCGCCCTCGTACGCCGCCCCGAGCTGCTCATCATGGACGAGCCCATGGCCGGGATCGACGCCGCTTCGCGCGCGCGGCTGGCCGACATCGTCGCCGACGCGAAGGAACAGGGCACGACGATCCTCATCGTACTGCATGAGCTCGGCGAGCTCGGCCCGCTCCTGGACCGCGAGCTGCACATCAGCGCCGGGCACGTCTCCTATGACGGCCCGCCGCACATCGACGACGACCACGAACAGCACCACGGCGGCGAACACTGCCACCCCACAAAGGCCAGCTCCCCCACCGCGGGCGGCGACGGCCTCGTCAGTGGAATCTGGACGGGAGAGACCAATGATTGATGCCGTGACCACCCTCCTGTCCTCACCCATGATGCAGCGCTCGCTGCTGGCGGCCCTCATCGTGGGCCTGACCGCACCGATCATCGGGACGTACCTGGTCCACCGCAGGCTCGCGATGCTTGGCGACGGCATCGGGCACATCTCGCTGACCGGTGTCGCACTGGGCTGGCTGGTCGGTACCTTCGCGAACGTGAGCCCAGCCGACTCGTGGGCGATCCCCGGCGCCGTCATCATCTCTCTGCTGGGTGCGCTCACGATCGAGCTGGTCCGTCAAAGCGGGCGCACATCGGGTGACACCGCCCTGGCCATGCTCTTCTACGGTGGCATCGCCGGCGGCGTTTTGCTGATCGGCCTGGCCGGTGGCACCTCCGCCCAGCTCAATTCCTACCTCTTCGGCTCCATCTCGACCGTGCGCTGGAGCGACATCACGCTCATCACGATCCTGGGCATCGGGATCGTCGTACTCGGCGTTGGCCTGGCCCCCGCGCTTTTCTCGGTCACGAACGACGAGGACTTCGCGCGCTCGACGGGTCTGCCTGTGCGCGCGCTCTCCCTCCTCATCGCCATCCTGTCCGCCCTGACGGTCGCCGTCGCCATGCGCGTCGTCGGCTCGCTGCTGGTGAGCGCGCTCATGGTTATCCCCGTCGCAATCGCACAGCTGGCTGCCCGCTCGTTCCGCTCGACGATGGGTATCGCCATGGTGCTCGGCGTCCTCATCTGCACGTGCGGGCTGTCCCTGACCTACTTCATTGACCTGTCTCCGGGCGCAACCATCGTCGTGGGAGCCATCGGACTCTACGCGATCGGGTTTATGATCAGGGCGATCATCGACCGCATTCGCCGGGTGCGTAGGCTTCGCATGGCCCGCACGCACAACCAGCACCCGGAGCAAGCAGCGGCCAGCTGAGCGACCCACACGTTAGGAACACACATGCAGCGCATGACCAAGCAGCGCCAGGCTGTCCTCGACGAACTGACGCGGGTGAACGACTTTCGCAGCGCCCAGCAGATCTTTGAGGATCTGCGCACCAACGGCCAGCACGTGGGCCTGGCAACCGTCTACCGGTCCCTGCAGGGCCTGGCGGAGGACGGCCGCATCGATGCACTGCGTTCGTCCGAGGGTGAGTCCCTGTACCGCATCTGCACGAGCAACAGCCACCACCACCATCTGGTGTGCCGCGAGTGCGGCCATGCTGAGGAGATCGAGCAGTCGCAGATCGAGGCGTGGGTAACGTCTGTCGCCCAGGGGCACGGCTTCGCGAACGTCGAACATTCTCTTGAGCTGTTTGGAACGTGCGCCCCCTGTCAGGAGAAGAACGCGACGGCCTGAACGTGAGCGGGTTGTCTCGGTCGGAACTACCAGGTTAAGCAGCCGCTGAGTTAGGATAGGCTACGTTTCATTTAGTATCCGATGGAGGGCACGTGTACACCGCAGGAATCGACAACATGGTCCCGGCCTTCGCCCGTGAAGGCATCTTCCTCTTCGTCTTCCTGTTCGGGGTCGCTTTCTTCCGCGCCCAGTCCACCTACTGGCTCGCACGCGGCGTTGCTTCCGGCGCGATGCGCGCCTCGGGGCGTACAGGATTCCTGGGGGCCGTTGCCCGTTGGTTCGATGGACCGGTCCCCCGCAAGGGCGCTGCGATGCTCGACAAGTGGGGCATCATCGCGATCCCCTTGTGCTTCCTGACGGTGGGCATCCAGACTGCGATCAACGCTGGCGCGGGCCTGGTGCGCATGCGCTGGAGCACCTACACAATTGCCATGATTCCCGGCTGTGTGCTGTGGGCGCTGCTCTACGGCCTGGGTATGCTCGCTGTGTTCGCCGCGGCGGTGCGCGCCATCGCCGGTTCCCCGTGGGGGTGGGCGGGTTTGGCCCTCATCGTCGCCCTGATCGCCCTGAAGGTGGTGTGGGGCCGCCGCAAGCGCGCGGCCGTCGACCTCGCGTTGAGCGAGGATCGCGCCTAAGAGTGCGCGACGCGGTCGACAGCCCCACCGAAGCGCCGGTCGCGCCCAGCGAACTCCTCCAGGCACCCCCACAGTTCCTCGCGGTCGAACGCGGGCCAGGGGGTGTCGACGAACATCATTTCGGCGTAGGCCATCTGCCAGAGCAAGTAGTTGGACAGGCGTTGCTCCCCCGATGTGCGGATCATCAGGTCGACGTCGGGCACGTCGGGCAGGTACAGGTGGCGCGCAAACGTCTTTTCGTTGACCCCGCGCGGGCTCAGGCGCCCGGCGGCCACGCCCTCGGCGATGGAGCGCGCGGCGTCGGCCAGTTCGGCCCGTCCCCCGTAGTTGACGCACATGATCAGGTCGAGCGTCTTGCAGTGCTCGGTCGCGCGGTCGGCTTTTTCCAGGGCCTTGATGACGCTGGTCCACAGGCGGGGGCGCCGCCCGCTCCAGCGCACGTGCACGCCCCACTGGGCGAGCTGGTCGGTGCGCCTGGCAAGCACGTCGGAGGCGTAGTTCATGATGAAGGAGACCTCGGCGGGCGAGCGTTTCCAGTTTTCGGTGGAGAAGGTGTAGACGCTCAGGTAGCGTACGCCCGCGTCGATGGCGCCCGCGATGGTGTCCATGAGGGCGTACTCCCCTGCCCGGTGCCCCTCGGTGCGTGTCAGGCCACGAGAGTTGGCCCAGCGCCCGTTTCCGTCCATGATGAGGGCGACGTGTGCGGGGACCTCGCTGCGCTTGAAGGTGGGTGCGGGCACGTGCCACTGGCCGGGTCCGAGCAAGGGCGCGGCGGGGTCGGCGGGTGCGCGATCCATGGGGGTCGGACGATGGGCGGTCATGGGTGGCTCCTATCGATAACGGTGAGTGAGCGCAGGCGCCTTTCGAGATGCCATTGAGTATAGGAGGAGATAAGGCCCGAGGCTTCGGTTCGCGCGTAGGCCTCGCATCGGTCGGCGTGCGCCCAGTCTCCGCTGAGGAGCTGGCCGAGGAGGGCAACGCTGTCGGGCGCGGGCGAGGAGGCGCCGGGCGGGCGGCAGGTGTCGCATACGGTGCCCCCGTCGGGGATGGAGAAGGAGGAGTGGGGTCCTTGTGCTCCGCACACGGCGCAGTCGAAGCAGGAGGGGGCCCAGCCGGCCAGCGCGAGGGCGCGCAGGGTGTAGGAGGAACGGATGAGCGTAGGGTCGTGGCGGCGGCGCGCGAGGGCGTTGAGGGCTCCCAAGAGCAGCAGGTACTGGGAGTGGCTGCCGTCGTGCGCGTCGGCGGTCAGGCGCTCGGCGGTTTCGACGACGACGGTTGCCGCGAGGTAGAGATCGTAGTCGGCGGCGATCGACTCTCCGTATTGGGCGATGGAGGCGACCTGGGAGAGGGTGTCGAGGCTGCGCCCGCGGTGCAGTTGTGCATCGATGACGGAGAAGGGTTCGACGCGGGCGCCGAACTTGGAGGTCGTCTTGCGCACGCCCTTGGCTACGGCCCGGACCTGGCCGTGTTCGGCGGTGAGCAGCGTGATAATGCGATCGGCTTCGCCCAGCTTGTGGGTGCGCAGGACGATCGCCTCGTCTCGGTAAGACTTCATCACGGTGTCATTGTGTCACGGGGGGACGAGGCCGTGGTGGCGTTGGGTGCGAGTCGTCGCGCTGGGCGAAATTCGTTGTGAAGTGTGGTGTCACGGTCACCGACAAGTCCCCTGTGGGCGTTGTCAGCAAAGTGTGAGAAACTGACAGCGTGGTCGGTCTAACACCTTGCACACAGTTTTCGAGTAGATAGTTTTCTCGCAAGTGGTATGGTTTACTCGTAACCGTCGAAGGAAGGAAAGATATGGCTCCCCCGATTGATGCCCGCGAAAAGCTTGGCACTGCACTGCGCCAGGCCCTCACGCAGACGCCTCTGTCAAAGATCTCTGTCAGCGCACTGACACGCGCAGCCGGGGTCACCCGTCAAGCGTTCTACTACCACTTCAACTCACTCAGCGACCTCAACGCCTGGGTTTTCCGCGAGGAGATCACAGCGCGCCTGACCACCAGTTCGGGAGAATGGCTCGACGCGATTGAAGCGACGATGATGTGGATGCACGAGCACCGCGATGAGACCGCTTCCGCCATGAAGACCATCGAGGCCAACGACCTGTGGGCATTCCTCGCCTCGCACATCCAGGAACTCATCGAGTCCCGCCTGGACGGATCGGCCACCGCCACCGCACGCGACGTCGTCGCCCAGCACTTCGCCCTGGCCTCCACCGCCCACATGGCTCAGTGGATGCTCTCGGGCCTGGAGGTCAACCCCTCGGTCGCGATCGCCCGTATGCGGGTCCTCATGACCGACCAGACCACCCCGGCTCTGGCACGCCTGGCACAGTAACGCGGTCCCCCACCAACCGCGCTAGGGTGCACAGCTTCCCCCGGCCTCGTCCACACCGACGAGGCCGGGTTTTTCCATCCCACAGACCAGCCCAACACGCCCCTGTGACGACGAACCATAAGTTACAACCTGACCACGGGAGTAAATACGGGTCGACAATCCCGCCTCATCAGCAACTTTCAACACACCGAAACTCCCGCATAACCGCAGACTTTGTAACTTCTTGGTTACGGTCAGTTCAGGGTGTCAAGTCGCAATTAGTGCGGAGTATCCACGTGTGAGGGACGCCGCGCTGTACAAATGGCCAGCGGTGTCTAGGCGCAGGATTTAGCGGTTCCGCATTCTGACATGTATAGTTCGCACGTAACCTCTCTCTTACCGTTGACGAGGACTTCCGATGCCCCACCCCGATGCGAAAACGGCGCTCGCGCTTGCACTGCGCGACGCACTCTCGACCACACCCCTGTCTAAGGTGACGGTCTCCGGTCTCACGCGCACCGCCGGCGTGACCCGTCAGGCGTTTTATTATCATTTTTCCGACATTCGTGACCTGACCGTGTGGGTCTTCAAACGCGAGGTCGGCAACCAGGTTGGCACCCACTCCAGCTACGACGAATGGTCGGACGGCCTGCTGGCCATGCTCGTGTGGATGCAGTCCCATCCCGAGGAAACGCGCTCCGTCATCTCCTCGCTTGGCATGGAGGAGCTCCAGCTCTTCTTGCACAAGCAGCTGCGCTCCGTCATGGAACCCATCGTCGACGAGCTCGGAGCAAACCTGACCATCACCGAGGGTGACCGCATGTTCGTCGCCGACCACTTCACGCTGTGCGTGCTCGGACACGTCTCCCAGTGGCTTGCCAACGGCATGAGCGCCGACCCCTACATCCTCACCGAGCGTATCGCTCGCGTCCTGGATGGCCAGATCCTGCGCTCGCTGACGATGTTCGCCAACAAGCCCACCAGGACCTCGGGCCGCGGCTGATACGACGAAGGACCCCGACCTCGTACACTGACGAGGCCGGGGTCCGCTGTTCGCATGTGCGTACTTAGCGCAAGGCGCGGTTGACCGCCGAAATGACGGCCTTGTACGAGGCGCGCGTGATCGAGGAGTCGATGCCGACGCCCCACACGATCTGGCCGTCGACCGCGGCCTCGACGTAGGCGGCGGCGCGCGCGTCGCGTCCCTGGCTCATCGCGTGCTCGGAGTAGTCCAGGATGCGCACGTCAAGATCGAACTCGTGCAGCGCCGAGACGAAGGCGTCGATCGGGCCTGTACCCGAAGCCTGCACCTTAACGATCTCGCCGTTATCCATGAGCGTCGCCTTGAGCTCGACGCTCTCATCGTCCATGGACGACACCTGCGAGGAACGCATCTCGAAGCGGCCCCACGGCTCCAGGCCGGGAGCGGCGCTCGTGGGCAGGTACTCGTCCGCGAAGATCTGCCACAGCGTAGCCGCGTTGATCTCGCCGCCGTAGGTATCCGTGTGGCGCTGGACGATGCGGGAGAACTCCACCTGGAGGCGGCGCGGCAGCTCCAGGGCGTGCGCGGTCGACATGAGGTAGGCGACGCCACCCTTGCCGGACTGCGAGTTCACACGCACCACGGCCTCGTACGAGCGGCCCACGTCGTGCGGGTCGATCGGCAGGTAGGGCAGCTCCCACACGACGGCGTTCTCGTCGCCGCCAGCGGCGTCCACCTTGGCCTTGCGGGCCGCGAAACCCTTCTTGATCGCGTCCTGGTGCGAGCCGGAGAAGCTCGTGTACACGAGGTCACCGACGTAGGGGGCGCGCGGGGAGGTCTCCATCTGCGTGCAGTACTCGACCGTGCGACGGATCGCATCCACATCCGAGAAGTCAATGCCCGGGTCGATGCCCTGGCTGAACAGGTTCAGACCCAGGGTCACCAGGTCCACGTTGCCGGTACGCTCACCCTGACCCAGCAGGCAGCCCTCAACGCGGTCCGCGCCAGCCAGGAGGGCCAACTCGGCCGTGGCCACACCGGTGCCACGATCATTGTGGGGGTGGACGGACAGGGCGATGAACTCGCGGCGGCTGAGGTTGCGGCTCATCCACTCGATCTGGTCGGCGAACACGTTCGGTGTCGAACGCTCGACGGTCGAGGGCAGGTTGAGGACGATCTCGCGCCCCTCGCCCGGCTCCCACACGTCCATGACGGACTCACACACCTCGAGGGCGAAGTCCAGCTCCGTATCCACGAAAATCTCCGGGGAGTACTCGAAGCCGAAAATCGTCTCGTCGCCCAGGCGCTTCTCCGCCTGCGCGATGACCTCGCGCGCACCGAACTGGGCCAGCTCGATCGTCTGCGCCTTGTCCGCGTGGAACACAACCTCCCGGAACACGGGCGCCGTCGCGTTGTAGAGGTGAACGGTGGCGCGCGGGAAGCCCACCATGGCCTCGACCGTGCGCTCGATCAGCTCGGGGCGCGACTGAGTGAGCACCGAGATCGTCACGTCCTCGGGCACCGCGTCATCCTCGATCAGCGAGCGCACGAAGTCAAAGTCGGTCTGAGAGGCCGAGGGGAAACCGATCTCGATCTCCTTGTAGCCCAGCTTGATGAGCAGGTCGAACATGCGACGCTTGCGGGCCGGGTCCATCGGCTCGATGAGGGCCTGGTTGCCGTCACGCAAGTCGGTAGACATCCAGCGCGGAGCCTTCGTGATCCGCTTGGAGGGCCACTGACGATCCGGCAGGTCGACGGGGTTCGTGTCCAGGAACGCGCGGTACTTGCCAATCGGCATGGGCGAACCGGAGGGGACTGGGACGGTCGATGTAGTCTTCACAACTCGTAGTCTATCGACGCTCCTGGCCCAGCGAGGACGGGCTGCGCATACTGGACGTGAGATGCGGCGCGGTCGCCTCCGCGGGTCTTCGCCGCGCGGCGAGGGGGATGAACGTCTTTTCTCCGCGCAAAGTGCCTCGCTCACGCCGTTCATATGTCATGATAATTGGGTCCAATGTCCCACACAACGACGCGCGGAGCAGTCATGACCCCCCTGTTGTTAGCCCAATCTTTTACCCCGTCGACGACGTCCGTCGCGGGCAACGTTTTCCTGACGGCCATCGTTGGCCTCCTCCCCCTCATCCTCTTCTTCGTCCTCATGGGCGTCTTCAAGGTCGCCACCCACTGGTGCGCGATCATCTCCCTCGTCACCTCGCTCGTCATCGCGGTCCTTGCCTTCAAGATGCCCGTCGGCATGGCGCTCCTGGCCGGCACGCAGGGCGCGGCGATGGGCTTCATGCCGATCATCTACATCATCATCGCGGCCGTGTGGCTCTACAACCTCACCGAAAAGTCGGGGCGGAGCGCGGACCTCAAGGCCGTGTTTAATACGATCGGCCGCGGCGACCAGCGCGCCCAGGCCCTCATCGTCGCCTGGTGTTTCTGTGGCCTGCTCGAGGGCCTGGCCGGCTTCGGCGCTCCCGTGGCCATCACCTGTGCGATGCTCGTGACCCTCGGCGTGCCCAAGATCAAGGCCGCCGTCGTCACCGTCGTCGGCAACGCCATCAACGTTGGCTTCGGCGCCATGGCCATTCCCACCACGACCGCCGGTAAGCTCGGTGGCGCCGACCCGGTTGTCGTTGCCGGCGACATGGGCCACCTGACGTGGATCTTCTGTCTGTTCATCCCGGTGCTGATGCTCTTCATCCTCGACGGCTCCCGCGGCGTGCGACAGCTCTGGCCCCTCGCCCTCGTCGCCGGCCTTGCTGCCGGTGCGGGCCACTTCTTCACCCCCTCGGTTTCCTACGAGCTGACCGCCGTCGTCGCCTCCCTGCTCGGCTTCGCCGCCTGCTACGTCTTCCTTCTCTTCTGGGGTCCGACCACCCCCGCGGAGTGCGCAACCGAGGCCGACGAGGCCGACAAGCCCACCGGCTCGCGTATCGGCCTGGCCCTGCTGCCCTACGTCCTCGTCGTCATCATCATCGCGATCACGAAGCTGGCCAAGCCCGTCGCAGCTTTCTTCTCGTCCACGGACGTGAAGATCCCGTGGCCCGGCATCTACGGCAACCTGCTGACCGGCGACGGATCGCCCTCGACCGCTGCGATCTACTCGCTGCAGATCCTGTCCAACCCCGGCACCTGGATCTTTGTCACCGGTATCATCGTCGCCATCGTGTACGGCACGAACTCCTCGAACGGGCGCTTCCAGACCTCCGTCGGCGAGATGTTCACGGTCCTGCCGCGCACCATCTACTCGCTGCGCATGGCGATCCTGACGATTGCCTCCGTCATGGCTCTTGCCTTCGTCATGAACTTCTCCGGGCAGACCACCTCGATCGGCGCCGCCCTGGCCACCACGGGCGCGGCCTTCGCGTTCCTCTCCCCCATCCTGGGCTGGATCGGAACGGCCGTCGCCGGCTCCGCGACCTCGGCGGGCGCTCTCTTCGCGAACCTGCAGTCCACCGCCGCCGCGGGCGCCGGCCTCGACCCGAACATCCTGCTGGCCGCCAACACCATCGGCGGCGGCATCGGCAAGATCGTGTCCCCGCAGAACCTGGCGATCGCCGCGACCTCCGTGGATTCGGAGGGATCGGACGCGGAGATCCTTAAGAAGGCCGCCCCCTACTCGATCGGACTGCTTCTGGTCCTGTGCATCCTGGTGTTCGTCGCCTCCCAGGGCTGGCTGGGCTCCTACATGCCGCACTGAGCAGCTTCATCGCACAGGCGGGGCCCCGAGAGACTTGCGTTCTCGGGGCCCCGTCCTATTTGCTTTCGTCTCCCCCATCCTTGTAGTCTCGAAGCAATGAGCCCGCAGCGACGCCCGCTGTTTCCCCGCCGACCAGGAAGGCCAGCTTCTGTGAAGACTCCCCTCCGCTTGATCGTCACACTGGGCGCCGTCGTGGCACTCACCGCCGCGTGCAACCCCTTCGGGGCCTCGTCTCGCGAACGACTTCCAGAAGACCCGCGCTTCGCCGAGTTCACCTTCGACAGCGACAACAAGCCGACGGTCCAGGAGCGCACCGACTCCTTCAACGAGCGCTGGCCGGGCTTGCAGGCCACTGAGGGGCACGTAACCATCGAATACTCGCCATCCGACCTGCTCCCCAACCCCGATCCAGAACTGTGGGTAACAGGTGTCGCCACCGTCCCCGACGAGACGATCACCGCACTCATGGAGGGCACAACCAGCTCCGCGCTCCTGCCCGGCATCTACCCAGGCCTCTATCAGTACGTACCACAGGACTGTCACTTCTCCACCATCGACCCAACACACGCCGACAAGACCCTCAAGGGCGACAACACTCAGGTCAACAAGGACTTCGGAGCTCTACCCGTCAAAGCACTTGCAGCGTCAAGCGACTGTCACCTCGTCGTGATCACCGCCATCGGACTCAGCGACTAGCAGCCGCACACAACCAATGAACGCCCCCTCACACCGGAGAATCTCATGACACGCCGCTTGCACACCCTCACAGTACTCGCAGCCATTGCCGTTCTCACCGCTGGGTGCAACCCCTTCGGGGCCTCTTCTCGCGGGCGCCTCCCCGAGGACCCGCGCTTCGCCGAATTCACCTACAAGACCGACGGAGAGATCAAGGTTCAGGAGCGCACCGACTCCTTCAACGAGCGCATGCCCGGTCTGGGGGCATCCGAAGGACACGTCGCGGCGGCCAACTTCCCTGAGGGACGCGGACTGCCCTCCCCCGACCACCACTTCTGGGTGACCGGCGTCGCCACCGTTGCTCCCGAGTCAATCCAGAAGCTCAGCGAGGGCGCCACCGGTAACAACACCCTGCTGCCCGGCATCTACCCAGGCCTCTACCAGTACGTCCCCCAGGACTGCCACTTCGTCACAATCCCCGCCGACCACGCGAACTCCGTCCTCCAGACCAACAAGGACGCCATCTACTCGGAATGGGGCTCATTCGACATCACCGACTTCGCAGCCTCCACCGACTGCAACCTCATCATCGTCACCGGCGAAGGCATCAACGGCTAGCGCCCGCACACGCCCCATTGCTTCGCTGGCGTTACCCCGCCGCATCCCGAAAGTCCGCGCCACGCCCCCAAGAACCCAGCCCGGGCCTCGTCCATGAAACATCCATGAACGAGGCCCGGGTTTCCCTGTGAGGGCACGCGACGATAAAGAAACGATAAACGCAAGATCTCCTTGTTCTAAGTCGGGTCCCAGAGGTCCCAAACGCCCCTCCCAGAGCCAACTTTTCACGATCCCTATGTCCTGACTTTTCCGCGAGATAACGCCACTCCCGAAAGGCACCCACCGAAGGCCCCACACAATTGGTCTCCCGGGACCTCGGACCCAGCCATACTGATGAGCGACAGCACCCACGAGGAAGGATCCCCAGTGCGTATCGCTCTTTTCTCCACTTGCCTGGCAGACGTCATGTTCCCCCAGGCCGCCCAGGCGACAGTCACGCTGCTCGAGCGCCTCGGCCACGAAGTCGTCTTCCCTGAAGACCAGGTGTGCTGCGGACAGATGCACGCCAACACCGGCTACTTCGAAGACGCAGCCAAGATCACCCGCAACCACGTCAAGACCTTCGAGCCCGTGCTCGACGGCCAGTGGGACGCCATCGTCGTCCCCTCCGGCTCCTGCACCGGTGCAGCGCGCCACGAGCAGAAGGTCGTCGCCGAGCACGTGGGCGACCACGAGCTGGCCAAGAAGTCCCAGCTCATCGCCCAGCACACCTACGACCTGACCGAGCTCATCACCGACGTTCTCGGCCTGGAAGACGTGGGCGCCTACTTCCCCCACACCGTCACCTACCACCCGACGTGCCACTCGCTGCGTATCGCCAAGGTCGGCGACCGCCCCTACCGCCTCCTGCGCAACGTTGAAGGCCTGACCCTCGTCGACCTGCCCGACGCCGAGGTCTGCTGCGGTTTCGGTGGCACCTTCGCCATGAAGAACTCTGAGACCTCCACCTCGATGCTCGCGGACAAGGTCACCAACGTCATGTCCACGCGCGCCGAAGTCCTCGTCATGGGCGACTACTCCTGCCTCATGCACGTCGGCGGCGGCCTCTCCCGCCTCAACTCGGGCATCCGCCCGATGCACCTCGCCGAAATCCTGGCATCCACCAAGGACCAGCCCTTCGAGGGCAACATCTCCTTCGCACCCGAAAGCGCACAGGTGATCTGACATGACCGCAACGTTCATCGGAATGCCCTCCGCCCCCGAGTCGCACACCGGCGGCTGGCGCACCACCGTCACCATTCCCGAGGATACCCTCCGCTGGGGCACGACCTTCCCGGAAGGCGCCCACAAGACGCTGGCCAACACCCAGATGCGCCGCAACCTGGGCCACGCCACCCGCACCATCCGCTCCAAGCGCGCCCAGCGCGTCGCCGAAATGCCGGACTGGGAGAACCTGCGCAGCGCGGCCGAGGCCGTCAAGTTCGAGGTCGCCTCGCGCATGCCCGAGCTCCTCGAAGAGTTCGAGCGCAACGTGACCGCCCGCGGCGGCATCGTCCACTGGGCACGCGACAAGCACGAGGCCAACCGCATCGTCGCGGACATCATCAAGTCCAAGGGCGTTGACGAGATCGTCAAGGTCAAGTCCATGGCCACCCAGGAGACCAACCTCAACGAGTTCCTGAAGGAAGAGGGCATCAGCGCTCGCGAGACCGACCTCGCCGAGATGATCGTCCAGCTGGCCGACGACATGCCCAGCCACATCGTCGTCCCCGCGATCCACCGCAACCGCTCCGAGGTCCGCGGCATCTTCCTGGATCGCATGGAGGACGCGCCCCGCAACCTTTCCGACGACCCGACCGAGCTGACTGGCGCCGCCCGCGCCCACCTGCGTAAGAAGTTCCTGCACGCCAAGGTCGCCGTCTCCGGCACCAACATGGGCATCGCGGAAACCGGCACCGTCTCCATCTTCGAGTCCGAGGGCAACGGCCGTATGTGCCTGACCCTGCCGGACACGCTCATCACCCTGATGGGCATCGAGAAGCTGGTTCCTCGCTTCCAGGACGTGGAGATCTTCTCCCAGCTCCTGCCCCGCTCCGCCACCGGCGAGCGCATGAACCCCTACACCTCCATGTGGGCGGGCGTCACCCCCGGCGACGGCCCCCAGGAATTCCACCTCATCCTCATGGACAACGGCCGCACCAAGGTCCTGTGTGACCCGATCGGCCGCCAGGCCCTCGCCTGCATCCGCTGCGGCTCGTGCATGAACATCTGCCCGGTCTACCAGCACACCTCCGGTCACGCCTACGGCTCCGTCTACCCGGGCCCCATCGGCGCGATCCTGACCCCGCAGCTCACCCAGGGCCTCGACGAGCACGATCCGGTGCACACCCTGCCCTTCGCGTCCTCCCTGTGTGGCGCGTGTGGCGAGGTTTGTCCCGTCAAGATCGACATCCCGACGATCCTCATCCACATGCGCGCCCGCACCGTCGACGTCAAGCGCAACCTCGTGCCCGACGTGTGGGACCTCGCCATGGGCGCGACCACCCCGATGATGACGAACGCGACGCTGTGGAAGGCCGCCGGAAAGGGCGCGAAGGCCACCCGCCTGTTCGCCAAGAAGGGCTCCATCGGCGCGTTGCCGTTCCCGGCCTCGCTGTGGACGCGCGCCCGCGACCTGCCGGTCGCCCCGAAGGAAACCTTCCGCGAGTGGTGGAAGCGCACCCACAAGGACTCCGACGCCAACGCGCCGCGCACGGACCGCCCAGCAACGGGACTCCCGCTCGCTTCCGAACACGGCATGACCACCAGCACGACCCAGAAGGAGGCGTGACATGACCACCACCATGGACGCGAAGACCGCGATTCTGGCGCGCGCACGCGACGCCATCTCCCGTTCCCAGCAGGGCCGTCCGGTGCGCCCAATCCCCCGCGACTACATTCGTTCCACCGAGCACGCGCCCGGTTCGCAGGCCGTCATCGAGGAAATGATCGAGAAGCTCGAGGACTACTCGGCGAAGGTCGTCGTGGTCTCCAAGGAGTCTGAGGTCGCCGACGCGATCTCGACGTTCCTGGCCGACCAGAAGGCCTCTTCCGTCGTGGTCCCCACCGGCCTGGACGACGCCTTCAAGAAGGCCGCCGCCCGCGACGGCCGCACGGTCCGCGAGGACAGCCGCGAGCAGGCCATCCCGACGCTGGAGCTGGACGAGATCGATGCGGTCGTCACGCGCTGCCGCGTCGCGATCTCTATCTCGGGCACCATCGTCCTCGACGGTGAGCCCGACCAGGGTCGCCGCGCGATCTCGCTCGTGCCCGACACCCACGTCGTCGTCCTCAAGGCCTCCGACATCGTGCCCACGGTCCCCCAGGCGGTGGACATCCTCGGAAAGAACCCGACCCGTCCGATGACCTGGATCGCCGGCGGTTCGGCGACCTCCGACATCGAGCTGGTCCGCGTCAACGGCGTGCACGGCCCCCGCTTCCTGCGAGTCGTCATCGTCAAGTGATCTGATCACGACGTAAGTGTGCCCGGCTGCCTCACGGCAGCCGGGCACCACATTTTGCCTTGTTCATGAGCTCTTCCGGCCCGGAGCCTGGCAGCTGGACCCTGTGGGTGGCGCCCCTCCATGCGCGGTTTGGCCCGACAGGCGGCACCGTCAACCTCTCCATGCGCAGCTGGGTCCTACGGGTAGCACCACAACCTCTCAAACGCAGACGAGCCCTCCAGGTCGAAGCGTCCCGGGGATCGTGGACAGTGTCGTGGGACGTCGACCGAACACAGGAGTTCGCCTTGGGCGCCTCATCAACCAAAAGTCGCACGTAATTCGGGTACCCGAACTTTGTGCAGCACCCCGAAAACGTTGCAATTCCAACGATGCGATTTCAATGTTTGAAATATATCTCGGGGAATTACGTGCGACATTTCTGAGGAACCACAACATGAGGCGCCACAAAGGCACCACGAAGTGCCCCAAGCAGAAGACAGCCCAAGCAGAAGACAACCCAAGCTCAGAAGACGCCCACATCCCCGGCCACCACAACTGCCAGAAGCATAGGGGCACTGCACCCGTTACGTGGCGGTGCACCCGTTACGTGGCGGTGCACCCGATATGGGGCAGTACACCCGATATGGGGCGCTGCACCCGATCAGAAAAGGTGCATTGCCTACGGATCGGGTGCAGCGCCCCAACATACAAGAACAAACGCGGAACTGGCACACTGAACCACTCACCGCCACAACCAGCCCGGGCGCGCCGAGCCGGTAATGATGACCCCGTCAGCGTAGATAGCGGCCCGTCACCGAGGCCTCGGACGCCGCGATGTCCCGGGGCGTGCCCTCAGCGACGATACGCCCGCCCTCGATGCCTCCGCCCGGCCCCATGTCGATGACCCAGTCGGCGCAGCGGATCAGGTCCAGGTCGTGCTCGATGACGAGGACGGTCGCTCCCCGCTCGATGAGGTGCTGGAGCACGTCGATGAGGACCTGCACGTCGTCCGGATGCAGGCCAATCGTCGGCTCGTCGAAAACGAAGAGCGTGCCGTCCTGCCGCCTCCCCATTTCCGAGGCCAATTTGAGCCTCTGCGCCTCGCCACCGGACAGAGCGGGCGTCGCCTCGCCGAGCGTCAGGTAGCCCAAACCAAGGCCGGACAGGGTCTCGAGGAGAGCGCCCGCTTTCTTGAGTCCGCGCACGGCCACCCGAGCCTCGTCGACGCTCATTGCCATGATGTCGGGCAGGCTCAGCCCATCGCGGAGAATCGACGCAGCCTGCGCGCCGTAGCGGCTCCCCCGACACTCGGTGCACTCAATGTCCACGTCCGGCAGGAACTGCACGTCCAGGGTGATCTGCCCGGTACCGTCGCACGTGGGGCATCGGAGCGAACCCGTGTTGTAGGAGAACGCGCCGGGCTTCAACCCAGCAGCCTGCGCCTCCTCGGTGCGAGCAAACGCGCGGCGCAGCTCGTCCAACACCCCGGAATACGTGGCCACGGTCGAGCGCACGTTCACGCCGATGGGTGTCGCGTCGATCAGGTTCACGCGCGAAATGCCAGCGGCGTCCACGTCGCGCACGTGCACGGGCAAAGGCTCGCCAGCAAGGCGCGCACGCAGCGCGGGAACCAGCGACTCCAGCACGAGCGTCGTCTTGCCCGACCCACTGACGCCCGTGACGGCCGTCAGCGAGCCGACGGGTACGTCCACGCTCAGGGGCCGCACCGTGTGGATCTGGTTAGTCTCCAGGTGAAGCGCACCGCGCCCGTCGATATCCGCGCCCTGATCCGACTCCCCCGCTGCACGCTCAACCCGACGGACCCCAGCCATGTACGGGCCGATGCGGGACGCGGGGGCGTGGGAGGCCTCGGCAATGGGACCCTGGAAGATGACGCGACCGCCGTCCGCGCCCGCGCCTGGGCCGATCTCGATGAGGTGGTCGGCGGCACCCAGGACACGTGTGTCATGGTCGACGACGACAGCGGAATTCCCGTCGGCGATGAGCTCGCGGATGATTGCCAGGACGCCGTCGACGTTGGAGGGGTGCAGGCCGATGGTCGGCTCATCCAGCACGTAGAGGACCCCGGTCGTCCGGTTGCGCACCGCGCGGGCGAGCTGCATGCGCTGGCGCTCGCCGTTGGATAGCGTCGAGGAGGCGCGGTCCAGCGATAGGTAGGACAGGCCCAGCTCGACGAGGCGCTCCATCGGTTCGGTCATCTCGTCGACGATGACGCGAGCCATGGGCGCGACCTCATCCGGGACGAGGCCGGGGACGCGCTGGACCCACTCGCGCAGCTCCGTGAGCGTCAGGCGAGAGGCCTCGCCCAGGTCGATGCCCTTGATGAGCGTGGAGCGTACACGTTCCCCCAGGCGCGTGCCGTCGCACGCGGGGCATGTGCGGGTGATGAGGTACTTCTCGACGCGAGCAAGCGCCTTCTCGTCTTTCGCCTTCGACAGGGCGTTCTCAACGGTAGCCACCGCGTTGAAGTACGTGAAGTCCAGCTCCGCGCCGCCCGTCTTGGTGGCGACGACGATGTGGCGTTTTTCGGCGGGCCCCTCGTAGACGATCGCCTTCTCCGCATCGCTCAGGTCCCGGAAGGGCACGTTCGTGCGCACACCCATCTCGCGCGCGACGTCCTTCATGAGCTTCCACATGAGGGACCCCCACGGGGAAACCGCGCCCTCGTCAATAGTCAGGGATTCATCGGGCACGAGGGACGCTCGGTTGACGACGCGCTGGACACCCGTCCCCTCGCACACCGGGCACGCACCGCCCGAGTTGAAGGCCATCTCCTCCGCGCCGAGGCCGTAGAAGGACTCCGCACACTGCGGGCACGTGAGAGGCGCCTCCAGGGCGACGTTGCGCGAGGGTGGGACGCGGTGCCCGTTCGGGCACAGGTAGGAGCCCGCGCGCGAGAACAGGAGGCGCAGGTGGTTGAGAAGCTCCGTCACCGTGCCGAAGGTGGAACGCACGTCGGGCACGCCGGGGCGCTGGCGCAGCGCGAGCGCGGCGGGCACGTGCGCAACCTCGTCGACCGAGGCCTTGGCCGCCTGGGAGATACGCCTGCGCGTGTAGGTCGCCAGGGACTCCAGGTAACGCCGCGATCCCTCCGCGTAGAGCGTGCCCAAGGCCAGGGAGGATTTGCCCGACCCGGACACGCCCGCGACTGCAACGAACGCGTTCAGGGGAACGTCAACGTCCACGTTTTTCAGGTTGTGGACGCGGGCACCACGCACGCGGATGACGCTGGGCATGTCAGAACCCGAGGCGTCCCAGCATCTTCGGGTCGGACTGCCAGTCCTTCGCGGTGCGCACGTGCAGGTCCAGGTAGACGCGCCGGCCCAGCAGCTCCTCGATGTGGGCGCGGGACTGGGTGCCGATCTGCTTGAGGCGGCTTCCCTTGCGGCCGATAATGATGGCCTTCTGGGAGTCGCGCTCAACGTAGACGTTCACGTGAATGTCGAGCATGGGCGGGCGGTCGTCGCCCTCGCGGCGCGGCCTCTCGATGATCTCCTCGACCTGGACGGCCAGGGAGTGGGGCAGCTCGTCGCGCACGCCCTCCAGGGCTGCCTCGCGAATGAACTCCGCGATGAGGGTGTCGCGCGACTCGTCGGTGACGTCGCCGTCGGGGTAGAGCGGCGGCGACAGCGGCACCGTCTGCGCGAGGACCTCGCGCAGGTGGTCGATGCCCTTGCCCTCCACGGAGGAGACCGGGACGATGGCGGCCCACTCCCCCAGCTTCTCGATGGACAGCAGGTGCTTCATGACGCGCTCGCGCGGCACGGCGTCGCACTTGGTCGCCACCGCGATGATGGGCCGCTTGATGCCGCGCAGCTCGCGGGCGATGAACTGGTCGCCGGGGCCGATGCGCTGGTCGGCGGGCAGGCAGAAGAGCACGACGTCGACCTCGGAGAGGGCCTCGCGCACCATGTCGTTGAGGCGCTTGCCGAGCAGCGTGCGCGGGCGGTGGTATCCGGGGGTGTCCACGAGCACCAGCTGGTAGCCCTCCCCGTGTACGATGCCGCGGATGTTGTGGCGCGTCGTCTCGGGGCGCCCCGAGGTGATCGCGATCTTGCGCCCGACCAGCGCGTTCGTCAGGGTCGACTTGCCGACGTTGGGGCGCCCGACGATCGAGATGAAGCCGGCGCGGAAGTCCTCCGGGAAGTCTGGGATCTCGATGGTCGCGGCCGCGTCCTCGCGCAGGGCGGCCACGGAGGTCAGCGCCTCGAAGGCGTCGAGGTCGGCGTCCTCCTCGTCCTCCAGGCCCTCGAAGTCCTCGTACTCTTCGTCGTCCTCGGAGTCATCGGAGTCGTCGGAGTCCTCACAGTCCGCGTCGTCGCCCGGCTCGGCCCCGGCCTCGTCCGCGGTCTCTTCGCCGAGGCCGGCGTCGATCTGCGCGCGAGCGTCGGCTTCCGGGTCGGCAGCGTCGGGGGCAACCTCGATGCGCGCGTCCCCGAAGGCGTTGGGGCCGGCCATGAGTTCGTCGTCGGAGGGGAATCGCATGTCAGTTATCCTTGTCGTCGGCGGGGGTTGGATCGGGGATGAGCAAAGCGTCGGGGTCGAGCTGGCAGACAATCGTGGAGACCTGGCGGCGGCGTCCGCGCGCTTCTTCGGCGGCCATGATGACTCCGGCGAGGGTGCCACTCGCGCCGGGCAGCGGAACCTTGCCGATGGCCTTGGCGAGGAGGCCGCCGACGGAGTCGACGTCCTCGTCTTCGATCTCGCGGCCGAGCAGTTCGCCGAGCTCAGAGATCGGGTAGCGCGAGGGAACGCGCCAGATGCCTGGCAGGATTTCTTCGGGTTCGATGGAGTGGCGGTCATGCTCGTCGGTGAGCTCGCCGACGACCTCCTCGAGGATGTCCTCGAGGGTGACCAGGCCCGCGACGCCGCCGTATTCGTCGATGACAATGGCCATGTGGAAGCGTTCGGCCTGCATCTGGCGCAGCATGTCGTCCGCTGGCTTCATTTCGACGGCGAACTCGGCGGGGCGCATCATCTGCTCGGCGCGCAGGTCCAGCTGGCCGCCGGTGGCCTCCCAGCGGGAGACGAGGTCCTTGAAGAACAGGATGCCGCGGATGTCGTCCACGTCGTCGCCGACGACGGGCACGCGCGAGAAGCCGGATCGCACGAAGAGGCGCAGCGCTGAGGCCGCGGGCGTGTCGGCGTCGATGGTCACCATGTCGGTGCGCGGCACCATGACCTCGCGCACGAGGGTGTGCCCCAGGTCCAGGACGGAGCGGACCATGTCGCGGTCCTCCTCCTCGAAGCTCTCGGGTTCGCCGACCTCGTCGACGATTTCGCGCAGGTCGGAGATGAGCTCGGCGCGCACCTGCGCCTCGGTGGGTTCGGGGGCGGGGCGTGAGGAGCGCAGCCGCTTCAGGACAGGGTCGGCGAGGTGGCTCAGGCGCGAGAGTCGGTCCGCGAAGGACGCGCCGGCCAGGCCGATGCCCTCGGGGTTGCGCGCGCCCCACTGGGCGGGCAGGAAGGACACGAAGAGGAGCTGGAGGGCCGCGATGACGGACACGGCGATGAGGGCGACCGCCCACCAGGGCAGGCGCGTATCCACCAGGACGATCGTTCCCATGACCGCGTAGACGACCTGCCAGAAGGTACGGAAAGCACGCAGCGACAGGAGGGTGCGCTGGCGGCGATCGACCAGGCCGTACAGGACGCGCGCGTTGCGGCGTTCTTCTTCGATGAGGTCTTCGACGCCGGCCAGGGTCAGGCGCTGGACGGCCTGCTCGACGCTCTGCGCGACGGAGGCGAAGGCCAGGGAGACGATCGCCAGGATCAGCAGCGCGATCGAGGGCACGTCCATGATCGGCGAGGCCGGGGCCGCCTCCAGGGGGACGGTCAGGGTCATCGGGTGGCCAGGAAGGTCAGCAGCAGCTTGCGTTGGAGGGCGAACATGACCTCGCGCTCGGGGTCGGTCGCGTGGTCGTAGCCCAGGAGATGGAGCATGCCGTGCGTGGCCAGGAGGAGCATCTCCTCGGCGGCGCTGTGGCCGGATTCGGCGGCCTGTCGGGAGGCGACAGCCGGGCAGATGCAGATGTCGCCGAGCATGCCGGGGGGCGTGGGGCGGTCGGCGGTGCCGGGGCGCAGCTCGTCCATGGGGAAGCTCATGACGTCGGTCGGGCCGGGCAGGTCGAGCCAGCGGATGTGCAGGTCCTCCATCGGCTCGGGCTCGATGAAGATGATGTTGACCTCGGCGTCGGAGCTGACGTGCATCTGGTCAAGCACGAAGTCGGCCAGGGCGGAAAACTCGGCTTCGTTAATCTCGTAGTCGGTCTCGTTGATGACCTCGGTCATGACGTGTACTCCCTGCGTGCGGTGTTGTGGCTGCGGGTGCGCGCGCGGCGCGCGGCGTTTTTATCGTCGTAGCGCTGGTAGGCGTCGATGATCGCGCCCACAAGCTCGTGGCGCACGACGTCGGCGCTGGTCAGGCGACAGAACTCGATGTCGTCGATGTCACCCAGTATGCTTTCGACGACGGCCAGGCCCGAGGTCTGGCTGCCGGGCAGGTCGACCTGCGAGGCGTCGCCGGTGACGACGACCTTGGAGCCAAATCCGAGGCGGGTGAGGAACATCTTCATCTGGCCGACCGTCGTGTTCTGGGCCTCGTCCAAGATGATGAAGGAGTCGTTGAGGGTGCGTCCGCGCATGTAGGCCAGAGGCGCGACCTCGATGGTGCCGGCGGCCATGAGCTTGGGCAGGGCCTCGGGGTCGAGCATGTCGCCCAGGGCGTCGTAGAGGGGACGCAGGTAGGGGTCGATCTTGTCGGTGAGGGAGCCGGGCAGGAAGCCAAGGTTCTCCCCTGCCTCGACGGCGGGGCGGGTCAGGACGATGCGGCGGACCTCGCCGGACAGGAGGCGGCGCACGGCCTGGGCCATGGCCAGGTAGGTCTTGCCCGTGCCCGCAGGGCCGATGCCGAAGACAACGGTGGCGCGGTCGATGGCGTCCGTGTAGGCCTTCTGGCCGGGGGTCTTGGGGCGGATCGAGCGTCCGCGCGCGGAGAGGATTTCCTCCGTGGGGGCCTCGCCCGAGGTGAGGCGTCCGAGTAGGCCGATGGCCTGTTCGACGGCGGTGGCATCCAGGGCGGTGCCGCGCCGGGCCATGCCGATGAGTTCTTCGAGGAGGCCGGCGGCCACGTCGATGTCCGCCTGGGATCCGGCCAGGGAGATGTCGCGGCCGGTCACGAGGAAGCGGACGTGCGGGAAACCCCGCTCGAGGGCGCGCAGAACCTGGTCTGCGATGCCGAGGACCGTGATCGGGTCCATGTCTGCGGGGATGGTGACGCGGCCCGTGGTGTGTGCGAGGGTGGCCGCCGACAGCGTCGGGGAAGTGTTCTCCGTAGTCATACTGCACCCATTCTACGCTGCCGCCCCATCTTCCTCACCCTCATTACCTTCGTATTAGCCTGTGTGTATGAACAAACAGACCGTGCACGTAGAAGCTGTCGGCGAGGACCAGATTGATGCGTGGGTCGCAGGGGCAGAAGCAGGGTACGACGTTGAAATACTGCGGAAAAACGGCAGCTCTACACAATGAGAGCCCGTCAGCAGTATCACTCTCTTGTGGAAGAAAGAGCCATGCCCACCCTCGTAGAGCTCGTTTCACACCCGCCACAGCTGCCGGTGACGCGCGCGCTGGGCGATATCGCGGCGGCGGTGCGTCCGGGGGCATGCGCCGTGGTGACCGCTCCCCTGGGCACGGGTAAGACGACGTTGCTGCCGCCCGCGGTCGCGGTCGCGCTGGCGGAAGCGGGCACGAGCGGCCGGGTGCTCGTCACCCAGCCACGTCGCGTGGCCGCGCGCGCTGCGGCCCGCCGGATCGCCCGTCTGCTGGGCGAGGAGGTCGGCGGCCAGGTCGGCTATTCGGTGCGCGGTGATTCGCGGGTGAGCGAGAGGACGCGCGTGGAGATGGTGACGCCGGGCGTGGCGCTGCGCCGCTTGCAGCGCGACCCGGAGCTGCCGGGCGTGTCCGCCCTGGTCATCGACGAGTTCCACGAGCGGGACCTGGACACGGATTTGGCGCTGGCATTCGCGTTGGACGCCCGCTCGGCGCTGCGCGACGACCTGTTCATCGCCCTGACGTCGGCGACGCTGGAGGCCTCGCGCACGGTTTCCTGGCTGCGCGAGGCGACGGGCGAGGAGCCCGCTCTCGTTGATATTCCGGGCGATATCCATCCTCTGGAGCTGCGTTACGCTCCCCCGCCGCGCGGCGTGGAGGCCGTGGGGGCCATCGGGCATGAGCGCGTGGGCGTGCGCCGCGAGTACCTGTCCCACGTCGCCCGCACGGTGGAGGAGACGCTCGCATCCACGAGCGGTTCGGTGCTGGTGTTCCTGCCGGGCGTGGGTGAGATCGAGACCGTGCGCAGCAACCTGCACCTAGGCGACGTCCCAGTCCTGACGCTGCACGGTCAGCTCAGCGCCGCCGAGCAGGACCGCGCTCTGTCCCCCGCGAGCGCTCGTCGCGTCATCCTGTCGACGTCGATCGCGGAGTCGTCGCTGACCGTGCCGGGCGTGTCCGTCGTCGTGGATGCGGGCCTGGCGCGCGAGCCGCGCTTCGACGCCGGCCGTTCCCTGTCGTCGCTGGTCACGGTCCCCGCCTCGCTCGCGCGTCTCGAGCAGCGCGCTGGCCGCGCCGCTCGCACCGGACCGGGCGTCGCCGTGCGCGTCATGGATCCCGTGGACGTCGCGCGCAGGCCCGCCCAGTCGGCGCCGGGGATCGCCACGCAGGATTTGACGGATGCGCGTCTCCAGGTCGCCGCGTGGGGCACGCCGGTGGAGGATCTTGCCTTGCTCAACGCTCCACCTGCGGGCATGTGGGAGGCCGCCGGGGAGCGTTTGTCCTCCTTGGGTGCCATCGACGAGGCCGGGGCCGCGACCGCTCTTGGCCGCACGCTGGCGTCCCTTCCCTTGGATCCGCCCCTGGGCAGGGCGTTGCTCGCGGCGAGTGGCGTCATTGGGGCGGTGAAGGCGGCGCGTTTCGTCGCGGTGTTGTCTGAGGACGTTCGCGCGCCGGGAGCGGACTTGGGTGGGTTGGAGAGGCGGCTGGGCCGCGGTGGATCCGGCAACTCGTCCGTTACCCGCGCCCTGGTGGCACGCGTCAAGGAGACTCAGGCGCGCCTGACGCGCCTCGCGTCCAGGCTGTCAGACGGGGAGCTGGTGGGGGGCGTTCTGCCTGCCGTTCACGCCCCCGACGCGGCGCGCGGCGCGGGCGACTCCGGGGTGAGGCGGCAGAGCGCGCGCACCCGCGAGGACGAGCTGGCCCTGACGTGCGCGCTCGCCTACCCGCAGTGGATCGCGAGGCGTCGCCCGGCCTCGTCCGCGTACATCCTGGCGGGCGGCGTGGGGGCCGAGCTGCCCGAGGGTTCTCCTCTGGAGGGCCAGGAGTGGTTGGCGGTGGCTTCGATCGACCGGGCGCCTGCCTCGCGCCACGCGCGCATCCTCGCGGCGGTGCCCCTGTCGGAGGAGGACGCGCTGGCGGCAGGTTCGGCGCTGCTCGCCGAGGGGACCGACGCGCGCCTCGAGCGCGGCGTCCTGCGGGCGACCCGCACGCGCTCACTCGGGACGATCCCCCTGTCCTCGACCCCGGCAAAGGCCCTTGACCCCGAGGAGGCGACCGCACTGGTGGCGCAGCATCTGGCCGCCCGGGGGCTGGGCGAGCTCGGCTGGGGTAAGGAGGCCTCATCCTTGAGGGAGCGTCTGCACGCTCTCCACGAGGCGCTGGGCGATCCCTGGCCGGACGTGAGTGACGAGGCCTTGGCGGGCAGCGCGGAGCAGTGGCTGGCCCCGTGGGGGCGTCGCCTCGCGTCGGGTTCTCCCCTGTCGCAGGTGTCGATGCTGGAGGTGCTGCGCGCGATGCTGCCGTGGCCGCAGGCGGCGCGCCTGGATGAGCTTGCCCCCGAGAAGCTACCGATTCCTTCCGGAGGGACGCGGCCGATCGACTGGAGCGGGGCGCACCCGGTGCTGACCCTGCGCGTGCAGCAGGCGTTTGGGTGGACGGACACGCCGCGCTTGCTCGATGGACGCGTGCCCCTGGTGTTGCACCTGACGGACCCGGCGGGGCGGCCCGCTGCGGTCACCTCGGACCTGACGTCGTTTTGGGCGGGACCCTATCGGGACGTGCGCGCCCAGCTACGCGGGCGTTACCCCAAGCACCCGTGGCCTGAGGATCCGCTGCACGCCGAGCCCACGAACCGCGCTAAGCGGCGGAGCTAGCGGAAAGTGCGCGCGAGCACGCGGAGCCTCACTCGGAGACACAAGCGAGTCAGCACGGTGACTCGACGGGGATTCCGCTCTTGCGCGCCGCGTCAGCCATACGTTTGTCGTAGGTGACGATGGCTTGGAGATCGCGGCCAATCGACAGTGCGGCGGCCAGGTGCAACGCGTCGAGGCTACGCAGCTCCACGGGCAGGAGCCGCCCCGCCAGGTCGAACATCTCAGTGTCGAAGGTCAGCGTGGAAAAACTCCACAGAAGCTGGCGCACCTGGGAAGCATCCGCTCCCCGGCGCACGCACGCGCGCATCAGTTCCGTGCGCGACAGTTCACTGGTCCACAAGCCGCAGTCGGCGCGGTTGATGAACGTCTCGAGCGCCTCTGTCCCCTCCTCGGGGATGATGAGCTTGACGAGCGCCGACGTGTCGAAGTAGAGCGCCATTAGTAGCGCTCTTCATCGCGCAGTTGCTGGAGAACCGGGCTGAGTGGAGGCCCTGTCGTCGGCTTTGTCGACGCGCGGTACTCCTCGTAGGTCCGAGTGGCGGGGGTTATCAACCCGCGCTCGCGGAGCCGCTCGATCGATGAGTTCACAAGGGGGCTCATCTGCGCGACCGGGCGGCCGCGATCAGTGATGGTGATGACCTGGCCGGCGGCAACCTTGGCGACCACCTGGGAAGCATTTTGACGCAGTTCGCGAATACCAACAGTCTCCATGTGCTACATGGTAGCACATGGAGCGTGGCGACAAACTTCGTCAGTCCTGCAGCTTGCCGACTATGCCCCGCCCGTCAGGGAGGTTTTTGGACGGCATGCGGTAAGCGTCGAGGTCCGCCATGGCGGGACGCTCGAGCCCCAAGTCGCGCAACTGCTGGTACGTCGACATGCGCACAGGACCAAGCTCGGCGACAGGCTGGCCTTCTTGTGTGAGCGTGACGACTTCCCCGGATGAGGCCCGCGCGAGCGCAGCACCTACATCCTCTTTGAAATCACCAATTTCTAGAGCCCTCATAGCTCTATTCAAGCATGCCGGAGGCACTTTCAACGAGTGCGACGACCACACTATGACACAGCGCTCCTATACAACAGCCAAACGGCTGATATCGAGCCGTATTCGCGTGAGAAGTGACACGCCCGGGGTGTTCACCCTGTGGAATAGTTCCAGCTCGCGCGCGTTTCATCAGTATCACCTCACCAAGACAAGGAGAACCATGTCCACGAACGAAATCGAGACCGTCGATCTGCTGGTTGTTGGCGGCGGCAAGGCCGGAAAGTCCCTGGCGATGGAGCGCGCGAAGGCCGGCTGGAAGGTGGCCATGGTCGAGCGCCAGTTCATTGGCGGCACGTGCATCAACGTGGCGTGCATCCCCACGAAGTCGCTGGTGAACTCAGCGCGTCGCCTCAGCGATGCGCGCACGGACGAGGCCTTCGGCATCGTCGGCACCGAGGGTGCGCGCGTCGAACTGGGCAAGCTCCGCGCCCACAAGGAGGGCATCGTCGGCGCCATGGTGGGCGCGCACGAGAAGATGTTCGCGGCCCCCGGTCTGGATTTCATTCGCGGCGAGGCTCGTTTCACGGGTGAGCGCACGGTGACCGTCGCTCTTGAGGACGGCGGCGAGCGCCAGATTCGCGGCGAGCGCGTCCTCATCAACCTGGGTTCGCGCCCCGCGCGTCCCGCGATCCCCGGCCTGTGGGAGTCGGGCGCGTGGACGAACGAGGAGATCCTGCGCCTCGAGGAGCTTCCCGCCTCCCTGGCGATCATCGGCGCCAGCTACATCGGCGTGGAGTTCGCCTCCATGATGGCGACCTTCGGCGTGGAGGTCACGCTCATCTCGTCGGGCGATCACGTGCTGCCGCGCGAGGACGAGGACGCGGCGCGCGTCGTCGAGGCTGGCCTGGAGGCCGCGGGCGTGCGGATCCTGCCGGGCGTGCGCGCCGAATCCGCGTCGCGCGAGGGTTCCACGACGACCCTGACCCTCTCCGACGGCTCGACGGTGTCGGCCGAGGCGGTCCTGGTGGCCGTGGGTCGCGTTCCCAACACGGATGGGATCGGCCTGGACGAGGCCGGGGTTGAGCTGACCGATCGCGGTTTCGTCGCGGTGGATGAGCACCTGCGCACCTCTGCCGAGGGCGTGTGGGCGGCCGGTGACTGCGCGGGCACGCCCATGTTCACGCACGCCTCCTGGTCGGACTTCCGCATCATCCGCGCCCAGCTGACCGGCGCATCCCTGGATGATCCGACGACCACCACGAAGGGCCGTACGATCCCCTACGCCGTGTTCGCCACCCCCGAGCTGGCCCGCATCGGCCTGTCTGAGACCGAGGCGCGCGAGGCCGGTCTCGACGTGCGTATCGCGAAGGTCCCCACGGCCGCAATCCCGCGCGCCAAGACGCTGCGCTACGCCGGCGAGGGCTTCTGGAAGGCCGTCGTGGATGCGAACACTCACCAGATCCTGGGCGCGACCCTCCTGGGCCCGAACGTCTCCGAGGTCATCACGGCCGTGCATGTCGCCATGGCTGGCGGCCTGACCTACGAGCAGCTGCGCTTCCTGCCGATCGCGCACCCGACCATGGGTGAGGGCCTGCAGGTTCTCTTCGATTCGCTCGGCTGAGGCCTCAGCGCGAGGCCCGGCCACGGCCTCGTCCCACAAACGAATACGCGGGTGGGTCCGAACTCTTCGTTCGGACCCACCCGCTTGCGTTCCTCACCCAGCGCGAGGTCAGAGGACCATGGGAGCGGCCCCCGGCCTCGTCAATGGGCGCTTAGCGCACCAGCGCTCCGAAGGAGTTGAAGGTGTACCAGGTGCCGTCGATCTGGACGCGGCCGGTCACCATCTGGCCGGACTCGTTCAGGTAGTACCACGTGCCGCCGTAGTTGACCCAGCCGGTCGCCATGGCGCCCGACTCCTGCAGGTAGTACCAAGAACCGGCGATCTTCGTCCAGCCCGTGGCCATCTTGCCGGAGTCAGCCAGGTAGAACCAGGAGCCGTTCACCTCGGTCCAGCCGGTCATCATCGCGCCCGAGTCACCCATGTAGTACCACGAGTCGGCGACCTTGGCCCAGCCCATCGCGATGCGGCCGGACGTGCCCGCCCAGTGCCACGCGCCGTCGTAGGACAGCCAACCGGTGCCCATGATGCCCTTCTCGTCGAAGTAGTAGGTGCCGTCGCCGATGACGAGCGGACCGTTCGTGGCGCAGGTGTCGTCGGCGTAGCAGAACTTCCAGCCGGCGGGGTCGTTGGTCCACGCGCCACCCTCGTGCGCCGACGCGTCGAAGTGGAAGTGGATCGAATCGGTGACGTCGTCATCCGCGCGCGGGTCCTTGTTGCGGCCCTCGGCGCTGATGGTGACGGTGGAGAAGGGGTTCTCCCCGGCCAGGGTGGCCGTGTCGTAGGGGCCAGCGAGCAGGACAACCTGGTTGCCGGTGAAGTCGCCGGTGCCCTCAACCGTGACGGGCTCCTTGTCCACGACCTGCATGGTGGCCTTGGTGACGGGGCCGGAGACGGTCGCGCGCACGTAGATCGTACCGGCAACGTGAGCGTCGGCCAGGGGGCGCCAGTCGCTGCCGCCGTCGAAGGAGTACTCGACGCTGCCGAGGATCGGCTGGGGCTGGTCCTTCAGGACCGCGTCGAGGGCGTTGACCAGGCCCGCGCCGCGGTATTCCTTGCCATCCTCGGGGGCAGCGAGGCGGTCGTAGGTGTAGCCGGCCTGCTTCTTCATGAGGGCGATGACCTGGTCAGCCGTGTAGTCGGGGTGGATCTGCTTGACCAGAGCGGCGACGCCCGCCGCGTGCGGGGAGGCCATGGACGTGCCCGACAGGTAGCCGAACGGCGGGTCCTTCTCCCAGGTGGGCATGGTGGACCAGATGCGCTGGCCGGGGGCGGCCACGTCGACCGAGGTCGTGCCGTAGTTGGAGAATCCGGCGCGCTCAAGCTTCGCCGTAGCCGGGTCGGTGCCCGTGGGCAGCTTGAGGGCGGAGACGGACAGGACCGAATCGTTGAGCATGGCCGGGACGTCAATGCCGCCCGCGACGTTACGCTCGACGGCCGCACCCTCAACGTCGTTCGGGGAGTCCTTGTCGATCGTCGGGTTGTCGTGGTCGTCGTTGGAGTTACCCTCGGCGGCGAAGTTAACGACGCCGTGGAGCTTCGCGTAGCGCACCGCGCGCGTGGCCACCTCGAGGCCCGCGGCCTGGGAGGCCTCGTTGGGCATCCAGAAGGCGTAGGGGTCCATGTAGTAGCTGGAGTTCGAGATGTCGACGTCGTGCTCGGCCGCCCAGTCGAAGGCGCAGGTCACGTACTCGGGGTAGAACGAGCCGGCCTTGTTGGAGGTCTTGATGGCGATGAGCGTCGCGTCGGGGGCCACGCCGTCCACACCGTAGCCGTTGTGCGAGGCCGCGATGGTGCCGGCGACGTGCGTGCCGTGGTAGTGGTCATCCTTCCAGGCCGAAGGGTCCTGGTTGGGGATGCCGTTGACCTGGCAGCCGACCGAGCGCGAGGCGTCGATGCGGTCCTTCAAGTCCTGGTGGTCGGGGTCGATGCCGGTGTCCATGACGGCGACGGTGACCGTGGCGCGGGGCACGTCGACCTGTTGGGCGTCGACCGCGCCGATGGCAGACAGGCCCCAGGCGTTGGCGTCACCCTCGTCGGGGGTGAAGTCGTTGAGCTGGGAGTCGGCGGACAGGCCGGTCTCATGCTCGGCGGCGGCCTCGTTGACGGCGGCCGCTTCGGCCTCGGTCTTCGTGGGCTGCTCGGTGCGGACCTCGTCACCGGTGACGGTCTTGTAGCGGGTGGGGCCGATCGAGTCGTAGGAGATGCCCGCGGCGACGAGGCTCTTGCCCAGGTCGGGCGCGTAGGCGGCCTTCACGGACTGGGCGAAGAAGGAGTTGAACTCGGGGTACTGGGCCAGGACGACGCCGCCTTCCGAGGCCTTGGAGACGGCCGCGTTGAAGTCGTAGCGTGAGGCCGTGGCGGGCAGGTTGACCGCGTAGTTCATGACCTCGTCCTGGGCGCGCGCCTCAGAGGTGATTCCCGCGACGCCTTCGGCGTGGGAGGGGGCCCCGAACGCGGTGAGTGTCAAGCCGACCGCGAGGGCAGCTCCTCCCGCGATGAGGGCCTTCCATGTGCGTTGATGCATCAGAGTTCCTCGTTTCTGTACTAATGGAGACGCGACCACCAGGTCAGCCTAGAGCGCGCGCCATGTCACAATGATCCCAAGGTTGTTGACAAACGTTCCACAGGGTTTCACATTTTAAGAAGTCTTGACCCATTTTCCAAGGCTTTCTTGTACCGCACACACCATTCCCCGCCGATCAGAGACAGACCCAGCCAAATTGCCACACCAAGTCCAACAGCTAACTTGACACTCTTTCAGAATTCGAAATTTCACGCAGACTTTGCATCGCGCCAGCGCTGCCCGGCAGACATTATCTCAAACTTCGGCAATTCAACAGACAACTTGACAGGTGGCCATGTTTCCGGCGATCAAATGTGGTAGCGTCAGAGACGACAGTCACACGCGAGTGATGGGAGGCACCGATGCCAGCATCCGTCTACGTCAGCTTTGACGCCCCCGAGGGGGTGCCAGCGACGCCCAGACGGCTTCACGCCGCCCTGTCAGCCATTCTTGACCTCCCGCCAGGCATCAGCCCGGCGCGCGCCGCCCAGTTCCCGACGCTCGCGCACCGCCCCCCGCACGACGCGGGCGGCGTGAAGCCGTATTCGCTCGGAGAGCTATGCCACTCAGAGTCAACGTTCGGCGTGGAGGTGCGCTTCCTGGACGACCGACTAGTGGACACGCTGGATGCGTGGCTGTCGTGGGGTGGGGTGATGCGCCTCGGCGCTGGCACCGAGGATGACGCGATACTGATCGCCCGTGAGGGGCAGGTTATCGCGCAGGAGTCGTGGGAGGAGTTAGCGCAGCGCGATAAGGACACCGCGTGGGAGGTGCGCCTGGTGACACCGACGACATTCTCATCGAAGGGGAATCATGTGCCGAGCCTGTCGCCTGCGACGATTGCGACGAGCTTGCAGCAGCGCTGGTGGGCGTGGAACAGGAGGCTCGCTCCCCCGCGGATTGATCGGCATGCCATGGCGAGCGTGTTAGCGACGCAGGATTTCACGCGCTCCTCCATGGTGTCGCTGGCGATGCCGCGCAACGCGGGGCAGGGCCGCTTGAGCTCGCGTCGGATCCCGGCCCACGAGGGCCACCTGCGCATCAGCGGCGTCGAGGGCGCCGAAGCGACCCAGGTCTTCTCACGCCTCATGGCGCTGTCCGCATACACGAACGTCGGCTCACACACGAGCTTCGGCATGGGCGTCATAGACGCTGTGGCCGCATGAACAACACAGGATTTTCCACCATGAATCAAAAAAGCACACAACACTTCTTCAAGCGCTATGCCACCCAGATCTGGATCTGCATTGGCCTTGCCTGCGCCGCAGCTCTCTTGCTTATCGGCGGACTATTAATCAACAATGAATGTGAAGATATAGCAAACCAATTTCTATTCCCCCTCTCTTGCTCACTCTTCGCACTAATCCCAACATATTTTGCTATCGACTCAGTCGGAAAGAACTGGATAAAACTCAAAGAGCGAGTCGATCATGGGCTCAGAAGCAAGAAGATCCTACTAGCAGGCGATAAAAAAGAATGCGACAACGTCGAGGCACAGCTACGCTATTCACAACTATTAAATGAGGATAACATCACAAACCAATCCGACGCCATAACATCAGACACACAGGATTACAATTGCATTTACGAACAATTCACAAAATACGATCTGATCATTCTATGCTTTAGCAACAAGCTCTTGAAATCAAAGTTACTGCCCGACGGCAGAAAAAAGTATATCCTCAACGAGAAACAAACTGATCTACTACGACATACACTTGAATCAATAGGAAACAGTGGCACCACAAAAGAAGCACTTGAGTCACAGCAGGATATTACCGGACTAATCACCCTATGCCCTCCTGGATCACTAGACACAGAAGATCAAAAAGAACCGTTCCGACGTCCCTTCACGGTCGTTGTCAATCAAATTGGGCGGATGATGACAGACATCTTTTCGCTATTGACAACGCTTCCCCGGCGCAGTGGAGAGTAGGCAGGAACCCGTCATGACAAGTTACCTCGTCATGCTGCAGACGAACAGCAATCAGTCGTTCATCTTTTCGTCTCCTCGCCTGCGCGAGCAGATCGGCGCGTCCTTCGAGATCACTCTGCTGTCCCATTGGGTTAAGAAAGAAGCGAAAGAGATCCTCGACACAGATGATCTTCCACCCTTTTTCTGGGTTTCCAACTCGTCCGGCAAGGTGATCATCCGCTTCAGAGACACTGATGGCGATCCAAAGGAATTAGCGAAGCGACTGATCCGAGAGGTCACGCTCCGTGCGCTGACTGACGCCCCGGGCCTCGACGTCACGGGAGTCTTCATCGAGGCGACATCCAACACGGTAGATGCGGACGACCTGAAGGAGCTTGATCATGTCTTTTTGGAGTACTCGCTGAACCGCCGCCCGGCGGCGGCACGCTTCCCGCAGTTCCCGTTCCTGGAACGAGGATCAGAGTCTGCTCTTCCCGCATCACCAAAACTCTCCGAAGACGATTGCAGGGAGATGCGCCACTACGCAAGGGAAACACTCAAAGTTCCCCTTCTCACCGACGACGACACCAATTTTTCGCCACCTACGCAGACAGACCAAGACGCGCAGGACACCTTGTCCCTCCCCTCGCGTATCAAGCGCGCGTGGTCACGGTCAGCTCGACGCCTTCAGCTCCAGGAGGTTGCGTCACGTTGGTCGCCAGATAATCCTGACAAATGGCCGAAAACAATAGAGAGGCTTAACGAAGACCCGTTCCAGCTTGAAGGAGCATTCCAAGACCTACCTCAAGCAGCTAACTCTCAGGGCACGCTCGCTAGCCTTTCCTCTGTCGGGGTCATCCACATCGACGGCAACGGAGTGGGCGCGATTATGCGTGACCTCGGCGAGGCATTCAACACGGTTGAGGGAAACCTCAGCAATCTCAAGCCCGCGGCATACTGGAGGGAAGAAAACCCCTGTACGCCCGACGAAAACAATATCTTCCAATGGTTCATCATGGAGGTGAACTACCGTCTTGACGGTATCGTCAAAGAGGCGGTTGCGCGCTCGTGGGCCGACGTTGAATACCTCGCCAACGATGACGATATTGATCTCGTTCCCGTGGTTCCCGTGCTGGTCGGCGGCGACGACGTCACGGTCTACACGGACGGACGCTACGCGATCCCCTTTGCCGAAGCCTACATCCGCCACTATGAGAAGCTAACGAAGGACGACGATCTTTTGTCAGTTCTCGCCATTGTTGCTGGAGGAAAGAAGCCCGACGCACCAGAACGGGACCACTTCGAAATCGGTGACTACATCATTCAAAGCCCCGGACCCCTGACGGCCTCGGCGGGCGTGGCCATCGTGGGCCGCAACTTCCCGTTCCACATCGCCTACGACCTGGCGGAAGAGCTGGTGTCGCGAGGAAAGACGCTTGGCAAGAAGCCGGGGACGGTCCCCTGCTCGACGATCGACTTCCACGTCCTGCGCGACGCGACGGTCCTCAACCCGGAGGACACGCTAAACGAGCACAAGGGCCGCACGCAGCGTCCCTTCCTGATCGGTCACTACGCGCCGCAGCGCATCGGGGACGCAACCACGACCTCGGCCGAGGAAACAACCATCGCAGCTCCGCAACCATTATCCTCCTGGGCGCGCATCCTTCAGGCGGTCGCCGCCTTCGACGGCAAGAAACCGGACTACCCCACGCAGACCACCGGCGACCCGTTCCCGCGTGCCCGCGCGAACCGTATCGTCAAACTCCTCGCGGAAGGCAAGGAAGATCAGGCCGCAACAGAGTGGGGCGACGCGCTACAGAATGCCCCCAGTGCTGGACTCCTTGCCAGACAGTTGAAGCTTCTCTCGCCTCACTCATCGAGCTCCGATGAGGCTGGCGAATCCCTCGAGCAGATCAAGTGGCTCCTGGACCTCATCGACCTGTCCGGGAATTTGCCCGACGGCTACCTCACTTCGCGGATTGGCAGGAACGCCGACGGCGATGGCTCACCGGAAGCAGCAGACGGTTCCACCAAAGGAGGTGCCAAGTGACCACCAATTCACCTACCGCGAGCGGCCACGTGACCATCGTGTTCACGTCCGACTGGGGCGTGTCGACAGGCGTTGGCCAGGCGGGGCGCACGCACTCAACAATCGAGCGCAGCAACGGTAAGCCGGTCGTGCGCGGCACGGTCATCACGGGTGTACTGCGCGAGCAGGCAATGCTGGCGGCGAAGGCCCTCGACGGGCAGAAGGAGGGGAAGTGGACCAGCTTTGCCCTGTGGCTCTTCGGCCAGGACCCCAACAGCGAGCCAGGCTCAACTTCCCACCCACGTCACGTTCTCTTCTCGGACGCAACCCCGGCCTCGAAAATCCCAATCCACGACACGGTGTCCCTCTCCATCGACCCGACCACGGGGACGGCGCGCAACCAGTTCCTACGCTTCACGGAGCGCGCGGCAGCCGGCGTCCTCACGGGCACGTTCACCCTCATCGACGAGGCCGGAGCTGAGATCTCCGATAAAACGACGATCAAGGCCGCGCACTTCCTCCTGGGGGTTGCGGGCCTCATGGTCCGAGGCATCGGCTCAGGCCGCAGCGGAGGCGACGGCGAGTGCACGGTCGTGGTCAGCGATAAGGACTACGTGAAGATCGACCAGCAGGAGGAGAACGCCAGCGAAGCGCTTGCACGGATCCTCGAGAACCACAGTAACGACCCCGATAGCATCACATATTCGTCGAAAGATGTAGCGACCGTCGCAGATCAACTGCGGTGCCGCGCTCAGAAGAGCTTGAAGCAGATCCCAGACGCGCCGAATCTTCCGGAGAACAGCCCCCAAGACATCGCAATGCCCTGCCTTCAGCAGTCGGAGTCCGGTGACACGACCTGGTACGAAACGGCCCTCGACATCGTTCTTGATACTCCGGTTGTCTCCTACGAGGTCCCTTTCTCGAACGAGGTCCGTTCGTTGGACTTCCTGCGCGGAACCGTGTTGGTCCCGTGGCTGCACAACCTCCTGCGCAAGAAGTATCAGGGGGGCAGTGACCTCGTGAAATCCGCTATTATCAGCGGTGACCTACGTATCAGCGATGCACTTCCGGTTTACGAGAAAACTCCTGGTTTGCCCGTTCCTTTTGTTCTGGAGAATGAGAAGGTTCCCGAGGACAAACCCAAGGACAAACAAGACGATGAAGAACCCCGCACGCTCTTCAACAGGCATATTCCCATTGACGATCAGGAGTGCGGCGAGAACACGATCCCGACACGTGGCTGCTATGTATTCGTTGACTCGAGCGGTGCTTCCGTCACGGGCTGGATCGGGAAGCCCTCGCTGATCGGTCGACAGTCGACGGCGATCAATTCGGAGACGGGTGCAGCGAAAGACGGCCAGTTGTTCCTCGTGCGCGCCCTGCCCGCCGGGTTGAAACTGCGAGCTTCGGTTGTTGTGTCGAAACGACTACTGAGTGAGCTTCGCGGCACCGATGCTTCATCCGAAGACTCACCTCTGACGCTCGACCTCGGTATTGCTGAGCAGTCAGCCTTCCTCGGATCCCGCAAGCTCACAGGCACATTCGGGCGTGCCCGCTGCACTGTGGGCAGTACCTTCACCAAAGTGGGAAGTACCCCGCCCCCGGTAGAGGGGCCTGTCACCGATGAGGGAACCCAGGCCTCGTCCTCTGAATCCACCAACGAAGTATCGCTGTGGTTCACGTCCGACGTGCTCGCACGGTCGAGCGCTCTGGGGCTAGGCGGGAGCGTTGAGGATCTGGAGCTTGCCTTCAGGCGAGCCAACGTTCCGGTCACGGTCGTTCAGGAGAGCACTGACGAAAAGCCTCGTTTGCTCTCCAATCAGGACTCGAACGACAAGAATCGCAAACGGATTCTGACTGCGATCCGACACCGGCGCGTGGACTCGTGGTCGCCGAGGGATAACGCGCCTCGCGCCACGCGGCTGGCGATCCAAGCGGGTTCAGTAGTCCGAGTGCGTATCTCCCCGGACGATCTGGGGTCGCTCAAGGCACTCGGGCATATCGGCGTCGGTGAGCTGACGCCCCAGGGATACGGTCGCTTCGTCGTGGACTCCCCCGTGCTGGCGGAAGCGACACTGCCCTTGTTCAAGACCAAGAGTAAGAGCTTTACAGCATCAACGGAGGCTGCCTCATGACCATTTTCCGCTACGACATGTCGATCCCCGTGCGCGTTGTCTCTGCGCTGCACTCCGGCGGCGTCGATGAGGTACCTGAACGCCCCATAACCGACGAGGACGGCCGGACTGTGCAGCCGAACGCTTTCGTGCGCAATGGGCTGGGCGAGGCAATCCTGCCGGGTCGCTCCATCAAGGGAGCCATTCGTGCCGCGTTTGAAGAACACATGAATGAGCTTCGCTTCAGCATGGAAGAGCTCAAGAGCCTGTGGGGCGGTGAGATGCGTCGGGAGGTCGGTACTCGCAAAGAGCAACGTGGCATCGGAACCGACAAATCCCTCCCACTGCGGGCAAGCGCCCTCACCTTCCACCACGCCGTGGTATGGGACCGCGCTAGTGGTGACCTCCCCCACCGCATGAGCACGGCCATTGACCGCGCCACCGGCGGGGCCGCAGACGGTGCACTTTTCGCGTACGAGTACCTGCCCGTGGACACGACTTTCGATATCCGTGTCAGTGCCGAAGCCCAGGACAAGTCCCCAGGCTCCACAAAAGACAAGGATGGACAGTCCACAACACCGAGCAAGGAAACAAAGGGGACCCCGCCTGCGCCTCCTGCTCTCGTTGAGAGAGCCCTGCAAGCGGTCGTGACTCTCCTCCACGGCAAGTGCATCAGCCTCGGAGGCAGGACAGGGGCCGGTTGGGGTCGCATCGAACCGCTCAACGAGAATGCTAGGTATGACTGCAAGCTGGTAGTCGTCCCCGGTTCACAGAGCGAAAAGGGGGATCCAGCTAGCTCTCTTGCTCAAATACTCGACCAGCACTCGCCTGTATACATCGAGCCTCACCAGAACCTGGACCGTCAATCTGCATCAACCAACATCAAGATTGAGTGGCAGGCTCCGGCGGGATTATTCGTCGGAATGAACAAACCCGACGGCATCAAATCCTCGGAAGAAGACACGGTACCCGCAGCGCCACTGCGCAACTGGCACCTCGATGACAAGCATCGCGCCGATCACGGGGATGCTACTTATCCGAAAGTCGCACATGAGGACAAGGCCTCGCTGCTACTTCCGGGCACGTCGATCCGCGGGGCGTTGCGGTCCCACTGTTCTCGCATTGCTCGCAGCATCGTCAGTGACAGCGAAGGTTGTGACAAACTCGGGATGCCGGAGGATGTGCACAAGCAGCTCGCCGCGGATCCGATCCTCGTGCGTTACTTGTTCGGGACAACCGAGTACCGGGGAACGGTCCGCGTCCACGACTGCGAGGGGCATATCCCAACACAAGGGGAAAAGGATAAGCCTTTGAAGCTCACACGCAACGCGATCGACCGAGTCACAGGAAGCGCTGCCCACGGAGCGTTGTATTCGGAGCTGCTGTATCCGCATGCCACATGGGATTCGATTCAGATCGACGTTGACCACGCCCAACTCTGCCGAAATATTCGCCAGGACCCTGGTGGTTTCGCGCTTCCAGCCCCCTCGTCATCAGACAAGGATTACGAGCTTCCAGGCTTCAAGATCCGCATGCGAGCAGCTATCCTTCTCCTGACCATGGCCGTCACCGACCTCTGCGAGGGAATCCTGCCTCTTGGAGGAGGGACAGGCGGGGGTCTCGGCTTCATCGATGTCTCCCGAGTATCTTTCATCGGATTGCCAGACGCTACGTCACCAGTTGAGATTCCCTTCGAGGGGCCCGATCACCCCGAAGATTCTCACGAGGTGCACGAGGCTCGTACGGACTTTGCGCGAAATATTCTGACGAGCGTAATCTCAGCCTTCGGTGAGAAGTGCCCGGAGGTGACATCGGCAGAGCACACTGCAATCAATCTGATTCGAAAGTGGGTGGGCTCAGAATCCGATGGCGATCAAGAGAGCTCTGCAGCTCAACGTATTCGACCGACGCAGGTGCGGATCAGCTGGAACTCACCAACCGGTGTGTTCGTACACGACCCTCAGTCAGATGACGGAAATACCCAACATCCCCTGAGGGTTAAGACTGCTGGCAAAAGCACGGCGGACAGTACAGCTCCCCTGTTGATCCCCGGTACCTCAATTCGCGGTGCGCTGCGCTCCAGGTGTTCGCGGATCGCTCGAACGGTACTGTATGCCGATAATCCCCCATCACAGGTCGAGAGCTTCACTCAGGCGGATAGCGAAGAGAACCAAGTACCCATCGATATTCACGAGCAACTGGCCAAAGAACCACGGCTCGTGCGTTACATGTTCGGTACCACCGAATATCGTGGGGCAGTTCGAGTCCGAGACTGTACGACAAAGGACACTGGACCATCCGTCACGGTCACTCATAATGCAATCGACCGGTGGACAGGCGGAGTCGTCGAGGGGCTCCTGTTCAACGAGGTGACCTATCCGCACGCGACGTGGAATGACATCGTGATCGAGGTTGACACCGCACGTCTTCTTCAGAACGTGAAGACCGACTCGGGTATCGGGGGCTTATCACTCAACGAGTGTTTACCCTTCGCCCGAGCGTCCTGGTGTCTCCTGTGTATCGCCCTAGCGGAACTCAGCGCGGGCACGCTTCCGCTCGGAGGCAGGACAACTCGAGGCCACGGCCAAGTTGAGGTAACGAGCCTCAGCGTGTCTGGCGCTGATGGTCACGTCGTAAATACCCCGAAAGAAGCGTTTTTGTGGAAACGCAACGATAGCAGTGAAGCCGATGCCCGCGGAGGCGCAACAGCACTTCTGGCGTATCTGAGAAACAAGACAGAGGAACAACCCTCGTATGAGGGTTGGGCTGATCGTTTACAAAAGCTCGAAGATCCCTCGAATGAGGCCTCAGATTCTAACGAGAGCGACAAGCAATGAATGAGACGAATATCGATAACTGCGCAACCGTAGCAAACCGAGTCCCTTGCCTCCTAAAGACCACCAATCACATCATCGATAGTGCTAGTGCGCTTGCTGCGCACATCGACACAAAGTTCAACGAGCAGAAATTCGTCGGCATTGGGTGGGCAACCAACGGCGCGCGTCAAATACCGGATGTGAAGTCCGCACGCTTCGATGACGAACGCACTTATGAGATACGTATCTGGCAGGTCATTGGCGATGACAACGCAGACTCAACGCTTGCTCACGAATTCCGGTGGGTGAACGGCGTGGGTGCCGTTGAGCTGACGCTCACCGCCAACACAACCAAGGCATCGTCCGAAGGATCGGAGTCAGGGAAGCCATATGTCAGCGGATGGGCCAACAAGGTGAGCTATCTGCAGCATGAGTCTGCTGCGAGCGATAACGCGGATTCTGCCTCGGAAGCAACCACCGGTCAGGAAGAAGACCAGGCACACGCCGCTACAAAGCCGATGACGGCAGTCGAGTTCATTCGAGAAGAAGATAAGTACGGAAACACGGTCGTAGTCGACCAGCTATTCACAGGAGAGTGGAAATAGCCATGACTGATACTAGATTCAAATTTCATTCATCCGTCAACTCAATTCCCGTCATTAGACCTTCGGCAGCAACTAGCAAAAACGCCAGCAGCCCAAGAAATAATGGCAGCAACGAACTGAGTAACTTCCTGGTAGATAAAACACCAGTGACATTGGATCATCTTGCCGCCGACACATTCTCCGGAGAAATGCACCTCACGATCAAAACGATGACAGCGCTCATTTTTGGAGAACAAGACAGATCCGAGGGTCAACCGAGAGAAATCGAATTACAGATCGACCCCACAACAGGAAAACCTATAATACCGGCAACAATGATAAAAGGGATGATTGCAAATGCTTACGAACGAATGACGGCATCCCGCTTTAGGATATTTGGGGACCATAGCGACACACTAACTTATCGCGCAGACCCGGCCGCCGCAAACAATCTGATCCCAATTCGTTTAGATAGCGAATACGAAAGCGGAACACATCGAGGTACCCTACTATATGGACCCAACAACGCACGATTCGCCAAAGTATACACATTTGATGGTAGTAGAAAGCTGAATACCAACCTTGAAATTAAGCATAATAGTGAGGTCTGGTTTCAGGCGGCGCCAGTCGACTCAACCTATGTAGTTACTGCAATTTGGGACGACGAACGTAGCACCTACAAGCCCCTTGAACTCCCAGAGAACATAGCAGCTAAAATTAACCTAGACAATGATACAGACCCCCGAACCGATGAAGAGTCAAATACTCGCCAGAACATGGAAAGCGGATACAAAGGTTGGTTCTATGCAACAACTCCAGATGACTTACTTAAAACCAACGAAAGAATATTCAGCACAAAGAACTCTGAACGCATATTCTTTGACGAGAGCTCATCACGACGGAGCATCGACATCCGACCAGAAATCGCCGCAACATATGATCGCGTGATACTCTCCTATGCCTACAACAGTGAAGATGGAGAGACGCGCCCCAAGAATGCAAGCCGCTTCGTGCACGAGCGCAATAATAGCGGCCTGACCGAAGAGATCAACCACAACGGACTCCTAGCCTATGCACGTCTGGATGGCAGCGATTCCATCATCGAGATACTCCCCACGGAGGTTGGTCGTCGCAATTATCCGCGCGCACCCCGAGATCTCGCTAAGGCACAGCAGATACTCCCAGCTTCTAAAGCGGACGAAGCATCACCAGCAGATCACCTCTTCGGATTTACAGCAGAACAGATTCCAGACACCACTTCCAACACTGCTGCACTCAAAGGGCGCATTACGATCTCATCCGTTTCAACCGACAGCGTTCAATTCCAAAGCAGGAAACGACCGGTGTTGCACCCGCTTTTAGCCCCTAAAGCGTCATCAGCGAGGCGCTTTCTTACAGACGCGAATGGAAAATTGATTAGTGGCAGGGATCGCCCATACTATTACTCAATGGGAGACATGCTTGGCGCCGCCGCTTACCCATTTCGCTCTCAAGATCTTGAGAGTCGTGACGGGTTCTTAAAGCGCGCAACTTATGAGCATTACAAGGATTCTATGAGCGGCAACAATATTGATACGTCAAATATACGAGTTCAAACTCGCATCAACGCATGGATTCCCTCTAAACAGACATTCGATTGCACGCTTAGATTCGAAGGACTCTCAACTTCGGAACTTCGCGTTCTCATACTAATCGTAAATTCCGAGCAACTCGGTGCATGGGCAAGCAGTTCACACAGCAGACAAACGGCTTACCTGCGCATGGGAACAGGAAAAGCACTTGGCCTTGGCGTCGTTAAAGTCGATTGTAGCCAATATTCGATATATAGAACCTCCAGACAGGATACGGACCACTGGGGTCTCGTTAATGACTATAAGCACCTTGATGGATGCTTTGGAGCTCCGAGCGAGTTACTCGCCGACGCTGATTCAGGTTGGAACTATCACACGTTCATTGAGCAGGCACAAGAGTTTTACGAACTGCTTACTAAGACAGTTTCAGCAAAAGCATTCATGCGCTCTTGCATCGGCTATTCGGACGAGCATCCCGTTCGTTACATGCATCTTAATGAAAATAAATGGAATAACGAAACGGATAGTAAGACCGGCCATTCAAAGAAAGGACACGCTGTAGCACCCACATCTTTGGCTGCGGATAACTGGGAGATACCTATGTCAGTAGGGAGAAAACCGTAACGCACGCTTAAGTGAATGCACCTGTACGGGCTACACGATCCGTGTAGCCCCCGCGGCGCCAGCCCCTCACCACACTCCCCGACACAACCCCACATCGTCCAGCGCTATGGCCGCGCCGAGTATGTCGGCGCGGTCGGCGCAGGATGAGCAGATGGGGTAGATGTGGATGACGTCTTCGGCGTCGGAGATGAGAGCGGCCAGCAACAAACGCACGCGCGCCAGCGTTGCGGTGTCGAGGCGAAGCTGGAATACGGATTCTTGGATGCGGTAGCCCCAGGATTCCAGTGTTTTGGCGACGCGCATCCGCCGTTTGTTATCGGCGATGTCGTAGGCGATGATGTAGATCATCGCCAGGCGATCCCGTTCCACGGGTAGTCGGGCTCGGCGATGGCGCGCGCCAGCATCTGCGCGGAGTGGGCGATGTGTCTGCGCCACGACCCCGAATATCCGGAGAGGGCGCCGGTGACGGATCGCTGGCAGGCGGCCTCGTACGCGTCGACGAGGATCTTCTTGCCGTCGCCGCCCAGCCACACTCCCCCGGCTTCGGCCTCGACGACGCCGTGTTCGGGCCGGAGTTTGCGTGCGCGCAGGAGCGCCATGACGGTCTGGTCGACCAGGAGTGGGCGGAACTGTTCCATGAGGTCCAGCGCCAGGCTGGGCCGCTTGTCGCTGGGCGCGGCGCGATGCCGAGGAACGGTTCGAGCCCGGCGGCGTGGAGCGCGCCGACGCACTCGGACAGGAGGATCGCGTACCCGTAGGACAGGGCGGCGTTGGGCAGGTCGCGGGGTGGTCGTCGGCTGCGCCCGTCGAAGGTGACGTCGGCGGGCACACACCCGGAGAGCGCGTCGAAGTAGGCGTTGGAGCACGCGCCTTCGATACCCATGACTTCGTCGAGTGTGCGCGCGCCCGCGAGGGAGCGACGCCACGCGTGCATGCGCGGTCGTGTCGGCGACGTGCACGGCTTCGTCGCGTCGGGCGATGCGGGTGAGGACGTGGATTTGGCCACGGATTTTCGCGCCGATGAGACTGGCGGCCAGGCGGACGCGCCGCTCACGGTCGCCGACGAGGGCCACTTGCGCGAGGATCCGACTGGCGTGCGCTCCCCTGTTGGCGCCGATGAGGGCGCCTTGGTAGGAGCCTCGCCGCGACAGGCACACGACATCGACGCCACTGCGCATCGCCCACGAGCGCGCGCCGGCGGACAGGCCGACGTTTCCGGATAAGACGATGCGCGTCACGCTGTTTTTGGGGACGGAGGTGGCAGGCAGTGAGCCGGGCGCGTCGACGAGGACGCGGCCCGCTTTGACGTGCACGCGTGCGCCGTCGCGGCCGACGTAGAGGATGCGGTCGGCTTGGCCCGTGGGTTCGTCGCCGGGCCTGGCGGTCCATAGGTCAATGCCGACGCTCGCGAGGGCTCTTTCCTCGTCGATGTACTGGGTCGTCACGTCGGTGACGCGCGCGCCCGTGTTGATGGCCGCGGCGGCGACGGTGTCGATGGCCTCCGCCAAGCGCTGCTCGCTTGGCGCCGCGAGCATGAGGGTGGTTCCGACGCGCGAGTAGCGCACGCCTCGACCGGTCGCGTACCTGTCAAGTTCGAGCAGCGCCGCGTCAGCGAGTGTGCGCTCGATCGAGGTGGGGTCCGAGGCCCGGGCGAGTTCGTCGATAATGGGGGCGTCGGTGTCGGGCAGGCCCAGTGCCGCGAGTCCCGCACAGGACACGAGGCCCGGGTCGGCGACTCAGATGGTGGCTCGCACGAGGTGGTCATTGTCGTGGTCATAGTCGTCTATGACTCCCCTGCTGAATGCGTCGTGTCCTGCGCGCGTGTCGTCGTAGGTGCCGTGGGGGCGTTCCGCGGCGAGGCGGCGTCCGAGGGTTTCGCGCACCGATTCGGCCAGGAGCGCCCGAGCGATAGCGTCCGCCGTTGCGATCGTGTTCGCGTCAAGTGCGGCGATGCATGGCGGATGTCGTCATTGTCTGTCCTTCCATTCAACAACCTTGCGGTTACTCTACAAGTGTGAAGCGTTATGGAGGAGCACACGCCGACGATGGCGGCGATTTCCGGGACAGCGTCGGCCCCACAGGCGTTCCGCGGCGATGCGAGCAGTCGCAACGAAACGTCTGGTAATCTGGCCTCGTGCTTGCTGGTCGGAGGGGTGCTTTTTCGGCCACTGGCTATCCGGTACGACGTTTTCCCTGGTCACAGGGGTGCGACACGCAGGGCAGTCAGAAAGCACCGAGCGCCAAAAGGTGCATTAAGACTCAATGATGACTGAGCTGTAGAACTTGTCCATGCAAGTCAGAAAGCACCGAACGCCAAAAGGTGCATTAAGACTTCCTCATTGCACACTTGAAGACGTAAAACGTCTTCTTGTAAGAAAGCATCGAGCGCCAAACGGTGCATTAAGACATTTTCGATCCTCTGAGGAAGGTGCCTCTGACACTCCGTCAGAAAGCACCGAGCGCCAAAAGGTGCATTAAGACAGCGTTAAGGGGGAATTTTCCACAAGACGAGATTCCGTCAGAAAGCACCAATCACCAAAAGGTGCATTAAGACGTGAAGTTCTGCGCACCATGTGGCTCAAACGGATCGGTCAGAAAGCACCGAGCGCCAAAAGGTGCATTGAGACCGGATCGCGACGAGGTTGTTCTCGTACAGGGAGACGAGTCAGAAAGCACCGAGCGCCCAAGAATTTCGCATGCAATTCCCTTAGTTCAAACTTCAATGAACGGCGAAAACCGCGACATCTCAACGATGCAGCTTCAACTCTTGAAGGAGTGGAAGCCGAATTGCATGCGATATTTTCTAACAACCCTCCAAGATGAGCGCCATAAGGTGCATTAAGATAGACGCAAGAGACGCGATGGCCGCAGCTGTGTCGTCGGTCAGAAAGCACCGAGCGTCAAAAGGTGCATTAAGACATGCGGAGTGGAGATCCCCCTTCTGCAGGTATTCACCTGTCAGAAAGCACCGAGCGTCAAAAGGTGCATTAAGACGGCTTCTTCTGTCGTTCCGTGGGGACCTTGTCCTCTTTGGGTCAGATAGCACCAAGCGCCAAAAGGTGCATTAAGACTTGTCCTCTGAGACGCCGCCGCCGTACGCCTTGACGGTCAGAAAGCACCGAGCGCCAAACGGTGCATTAAGAACGACACCCGGGATTGTTTGCGACTGCTGAGGTGATGTCAGAAAGCACCGAGCGCCAAGAGGTGCATTAAGACTTATCGCACAGGGCGTACAGATGATACCCATGTGGCAGTCAGAAAGCACCGAGCGCCAAAAGGTGCATTAAGAATCTTTGAGAATGCGTCCCTTCTTGGTGATTTCGATTCCTGTCAGAAAGCACCAAGTGCCAAAAGGTGCATTAAGACTCGCAGAGTGCGTACAGGTGATGCTTGGGCGGTAGCTGGTCAAAAAGCACCGAGCGCCAAAAGGTGCATTAAGACCTCCTTGGTGCAAGACAGAGCAGCAATGTAGGCGTGGTCAGAAAGCACCGAGCGCCAAAAGGTGCATTAAGACCCGTCGTAGAGTTTCTCGCGGGCCTCCTGAGCCTTATCGGTCAGAAAGCACCGAGCGCCAAAAGGTGCATTACGACACCGCGTCTACTTCCAGGTAGACGAACAGGGCATCCTTGTCAGAAAGCACCAAGCAGCAAAAGGCGCATTAAGACGGGCAACCGCCGCCTACCGGACAGCTCTCCTGAGCGTGTCAGAAAGCACCGAGCGCCAAAAGGTGCATTAAGACCCTCACGGATCTGATCCTCAGACTCCGCCACATCCATGTCAGAAAGCACCGAGCGCCATAAGGTGCATTAAGACGGAGCTAGGGAGCTCTCCATGTGTACACGCCACCAGGGTCAGAAAGCACCGAGCGCCAAAAGGTGCATTAAGACCAGTGCGAGTACATCGCCACGCCCGTGACGAGATCAGTCAGAAAGCACCGAGCGCCAAAAGGTGCATTAAGACGACCCCGCCATGAACGCGAGGTCAGCGTTGGTCTTGCTCAGTCAGAAAGCACCGAGCACCAAAAGGTGTATTAAGACGCGGCTGACATCGTGAGTCCGAACCCCATGTCATCGAAGTGTCAGAAAGCGCCGAGCGCCAAAAGGTGCATTAAGACTCCTGACTGAATCGCATGGTCACCTGCGCCTTGTGGGGTGCGAAAGCACCGAGCACCAAAAGGTGCATTAAGACACTCGGGTTTCCGAGTTCCCGAAGTCGATGACCAGGTCCGAAGGTACCGGGCGCCAAACGGTGCATTAAGACTTTGCTGCAGACAGGATCGCGAAAAGTGAGCATTGAAGTCAGAAAGCAAAGAGCGCCAAAAGGTGCATTATGACGTGGTAGGTTTTTGGTCTGTGGGTGTCGCTTCTGTGTCAGAAAGCACCGAGCGCCAAAAGGTGCATTAAGACTTGAACACGAAGTGATTCAACGTGTCTGCACGTGTAATGTCAGAAAGCACCGAGCGCCAAAAGGTGCATTAAGACATAGCGCGGTCTACCATATTGGGGATCGAGTCAAGAATGTCCGAAAGCACCGAGCGCCATAAGGTGCATTAAGACCCAAGACCATACAGCATCATCTGGTAGTAGTACTTCTTGTCAGAAAGCACCAAGCACCAAGCACCATAAGGTGCATTAAGACCCGATAGCGTCGATCTCGCCTGCCATGTCGAAACACGTCAGAAAGCACCGAGCGCCAAAAGGTGCATTAAGACCCCATACCGCAGCCATCCACGGGGCACCAACCAGTCAATCAGATCAGAAAGCACCGAGCGCCAAAAGGTGCATTAAGACAACGCCTGACCCGGGGAGGTCAGAGTATCCGTTACGACGGGTTAGAAAGCACCGAGCGCCATAAGGTGCATTAAGACCCGGAGTTGCGGGCGTGGGAGTGGTCGGGGCGGGTGGTCAAAAAGCACCGAGCACCAAACGGTGGGCGGTGTCATAGGGTGTAAGCAATTTTCGTGTAGCGGTGATGCTGTTTGGAGGCTGATCATGGGGTGTCGTCGGATGCTTGGTGCCTGGGATCGCGCGGCGATCATGGCGGGGGTGAATGTGGGCTTGTCCAAGACGCGTATCGCGCACATGATTGGGCGTAGCCCCTCGGTGGTGTGCCGTGAGATCGCCCGTCATACGGGCCCTGACGGGCAGTACCGGGCCGAGGAAGCCGGCAAGGCAGCCCGCGCGGCCAGGCGTCGCCCGAAGAAGCGCCTCCTGGACCTCGACGAGGTTCTTCGCGACCGTGTAATTGCTGATTTGTCCCAGGGGCACACTCCCCGCCAGATCAGCGGGCGCCTGCGAGAGGAGGCGTGTGGCACACTGCCCTCCATGGATACTTCCCCCGACGCCCAGGGCCACACGATCAGCCACGAGGCGATCTACACGTGGATCTACGCCCACCCCAAGAAGACGCTCATCGAACACGGCATTTGCTTGCCCTCGCGCCGGTGGATGCGCAAGAAACCCCCAGCAAGCGGGCGCAAACCCCCCATCGTTGGGATGCGACTGATTGACGAGCGCCCTGACATTTCTGATCGGAAAATCCCGGGCAACTGGGAAGGCGACCTGATCATCGGCCAAGACGGAGCCAGCGCGAGCATCGACCCTGGTTGAGCGCACCACCCGCTACCTGATCATCGTCGCCCTGCCCCTGGGACGCAAAGCCGACCAGGTCCTGCGCACTCACCCGCCGCATCCAGGGCCTTCCCAAAGGGGCGATGCGCACACTGACCTGGGACCAAGGCCGGGAAATGGCCCGCCACCAACGCCTCACCCACGACACCGGCGTGGACGTGTTCTTCGCTCACCCCCACAGCCCCGGGGAGAGAGGAACCAACGACAACACCAACCGGCTCATCCGCCGCTACCTGCCCAAAGGAACCCCCATCACCAGCCACCAACCCTACCTCGACGCCATCGCCCACGAACCGGGCAACTGCCCCAGAACCACCCTCAGCTACCACACCCCCACAGAAGCATTCAACCAACTCATTGCTACCACCCATTGACACCGCCGATTTACCATGCTCAGCATCCCGTTTTCTTGGAGTGAGAAAGCACCGAGCGCCAAACGGTGCATTAAGACCAAGTAGGTGTCTCCTAGAAGGAGTAGAATCAAACCGTGAGAAAGTACCGAGCGCCAAAAGGTACATTAAGACACGGTGAGGATTGCCGTCATAAGCTTGAGCTTCAACATGTCAGAAAGCACCGAGCGCCAAAAGGTGCATTAAGACACACCAAGCGCGAAGGACGCCAGAGCCACCAGAACCGCCTCAGAACGCACCGAGCACCAAAAGGTGCATTAAGACCCATTATCGTTGGTCCACCCGAACTTGATGTTTTCGGGGTCAGAAAGCACCAAGCGCCAAAAGGTGCATTAAGACCAGGAATTTGGGTACTCTCCCACAGAATCGGAATGATTGTCAGAAAGCACCGAGCACCAAGAGGTGCATTAAGACCTATAAGGAGTGTTATCATGCCGGTTACGGCGAGGATTGTCAGAAAGCACCGAGCGCCAAAAGGTGCATTAAGACCTGGAAATCGAATCCTCGAACGTCAGTACCTAGTTGGGGTCAGAAAGCGCCAAGCGCCACAAGGCGCATTAAGACTCGACGGCGAGCGCCTGGACAAGCGTGAACTTGAACGTGTCAGAAAGCACCAAGCGCTATAAGGTGCATTAAGACTAGTAATTGATGTTCCAGTCATTGGCTGTGTTGAACACAGTGAGTCAGAAAGCACCGAGCGCCAAAAGGTGCATTAAGACGCTTTCCAGCTAACACCCGAAGGCGATGTGTAAGCATGCCAGAAAGCACCAAGCTCCATAAGGTGCATTAAGACTCGTTACCCTCCGAGTGAGCAGTGTTCTCGATCTTGTCATCAGAAAGCACCAAGCGCCATAAGGTGCATTAAGACGAACCAACAATGGTACTAACCTCATAGCCGCGCTGTGTGTGTCAGAAAGCACCGAGCGCCATAAGGTGCATTAAGACGGCACCGAGACACGGAACCGGCGAGACTGGGGCCTGGGAAGTCAGAAAGTACCAAGCACCATAAGGTGCATTAAGACAGTGTGTCCGCGAACTTCTGCGTGGCGTCGGACGCAGCGTCAGAAAGCACCGAGCGCCATAAGGTGCATTAAGACTCGTAGTAGTGGGCTGGCGTGAACTCACCCATAGCGGTGTCAGAAAGCACCGAGCGCCAAAAGGTGCATTAAGACATGATCGTGCCGTCTGGGAGCGGGTTAGGGATGGTCAGAAAGCACCGAGCGCCAAGAGGCGCATTAAGACTGACGGTCTGTGAGCTCTATGAGGGACTCTTTCCTGGGTTAGAAAGCACCGAGCGCCAAACGGTGCATTAAGACCTTGAACCTCTTTTTGGCCTCCTCGTTTTGAAGAGTCGTCTGGTCAGATAGCACCGAGCGCCAAAAGGTGCATTAAGACTCGCCAGGCCTCACCCAGTAGGACGGCCCCATCACGGTCAGAAAGCACCGAGCGTCAAAAGGTGCAGTAAGACCAGGTTTAGGTCGGGGCCGGTGACGTGTCCGTCGGGAAGGGTCAGAAAGCACCGAGCATCACAGGACGCATAGCAACGGGGCCGCGCACGAGTTGTCGTGCGCGGCCCCGTTGCGTCTCAGCCGGTATCCGACAGCCGGAATCCGACACCCGGAATCCGTCAGGCTACCAACACCTACGTCAGCAGTCGGCCCGCGGCGTCGAACACGTAGCGCGTGCCGTCAATCCAGCGCACGCCCGTCACCATGGCCCCCGAGCGCGTCAGGTAGTACCAATGGTCACCGTCCTTGAGCCAGCCGGTGTGTACCCACCCCGTGGAAGGATCCAGGTAGTACCAGGTGCCTCGGATCTTTGTCCAGCCAAAGGCTTGCGCCCCGTCGGCGCCGTAGTAGGACCACTTGCCGTCCACCCGGGACCAGCCGGTCACCACGTAGCCGCGCGCATCGAAGCGATACACCTTCCCATCGATGCGCAGGCGCACGTTCTTCGGGAAGGTGCCGTCGTCGTAACGCCACCACGTGCCCCGGGCACTGGTGACCCAGCGCCCAGCCCCGGCCTCGGCCACGCCAGAGGCGTCAGAACCGGAACCCGAACCATCCCCCGACACAACCGTGAACGCGGTGGACACCGTGACGTCGTCGTCCGCGCGAGAATCGGAGTTACGCCCGAACGCCTCGACGCTCACGGACGCGCCACCAGAACCCGACCCACTGGCAACTGCTTGCGACAGGTCCACGCCGTCGGCCTGCAGGGTCACGCCGGATCCGGAGAACTCACCGCTCCCCTGCCCGGTCGCGACCTCCTTGCCGCCGACAAGCAACCGTGCCGAGGTGACGGACCCGGTCACGGTCACGCGCAGGGACACGCGCCCGGACAGGCTCTGCCCGGCCAGCGGCGCCCACGTCGAACCGTCGGCAGAGAACTCGACGTCCCCGACGACGGGCCGAGCCTGGTCCTTGAGCACCGCGTCCGAGGCGCTGAGCAGGCCCGCGCCCCGGTACTCGCGCTCGCCCTCGGGAGCGGACAGGCGATCCCAATTCGCGGGAGCGCCAGCCTGCTTGCGAGCCAGCTCGAGAATCTGAGAAGAATCCATCTCGGGGTGCACCTGGCGCAGCGTCGCGATCACGCCGGCGGCCACGGGAGCGGCCATCGACGAATTCTTCACAACACCGCCCGACGACCCAAAGTCCCAGGTCTGCGACGTGTACACGTTCTCGCCGGGGGATGCGAACGCGACCGTCTGCTTGCCCCAGTTCGTGGTGAATGAGGGCTCGAGCATGCCCGTCGCCGGGTCCTGCCCGTCCACCAGGCGCAGGCTGGACACGGGTACGACGTTGTCCATCATGCTCGGGATGGTCAGGCCGCTCCACGAGTCACGCTCGTAGGGCGCCCACGCATCGGTGGGCGACGAGGAATCCTTGATCGGCGGATTATCCAGGTCAATGCCTCCGCTTCCCGCGTCCACCACGTTGATGACGTCCTTCGACGCCGCGTAGTCGATGGCGCGGCGCATGGCTTCGCGCCCCGCAGCCTGGTTGGGTTCGTGAGGCATCCAGTACTTCCACGGGTCCGCCGCGTAAGAGGTGGTCGTCACCGAAATGCCATGATCGGCGGCCCACACGTAGCCGCACACGAGGTACTCGGGGTAATGCTGCCCGTTGATGGGCGACTCCACGTCGATGGCGGCGACGCTCAGCGTCGGGTTCACGCCGGGTACGCCGCTGGAGACGCCGCGTCCGGCGATCGCGGAGGCCATCTGGGTGCCCAGCGTCGCGCCCGCCTTGCCCCACACCTGGGGTGCGCGCAGCGGGATGCCGTTGACGTTGCAGGACACGGACTTGTCGAAGTCGACGCGATCGTACATGTCCACAATCGTGTGCTCTAAGCCGTCCGCCATGACACCGACCGTGACGGGCGCGCGCATGACGTCCACGCCCTGCGCGTCCAGCGCGCCGATGGCCTTCAAGTGCCACTGGTTATCGCCCGGCGGGTCGGGGAAGACGCCGCCGACGATCACCGGCGACTGCCCGGCCGGGGCAGGAGCATCCCCGCTCGCGACCACGGGCCCTCCGGCGGTCTCGACGGGCAGCACAGCCTCGTTACCGAGCACCGGCGCCTGGCGGGTGGGCCCCACCGAGTGGAACGAAATGCCAGCGTCGGACAGCTCCCCACCCAGGTCGCCGGCGAAGGTGGGCGAGCCCGACTGGACGAAGAACGTGCCGAAGGCCGGGTACTGCGCGAGCACGAGCGCTCCCATGGACGAGGCCTTGGCGACCGCGCGCTCGAAGGTGGCCTCATCCGCTCCCGCGGCCAGGTTCACGGCGTAGTTGGCGGGCAGCTGATGCATCGGCAGGTCCGGCGAGATGATGCCGGGGGCGACGGGCTCGCCGGGCGCGGGGTCGTCCCCGGGGCCGGGAGCCGGGTCCGGGTCGGGCACGGCGTTCGGGTCGCGCGCGACCGTGAAGGCGATCTCGCCGCTGACGTCGTCGTCGGCGTTCTTGTCGTAGTTCAGGCCTTCGGCGTACACGACGGCCCGCAGGGTCACGTACTCCTGGCCGTCAGGTATCACCTGACGCAGGTCGACCTCGTCCGCGTCCAGGACCAGGGGCTCAGCAATGTATCCCGCTTCCGAGTCGGTGGACACGGAGGTGACGCCCGGGACGTCCAGGTTCAGGTAGGACACCGGCGCGTGCGCTGTCACGCGCATCTGCACGACCTCGGCGGGCAGGACCGCGCGCGGAAGGTCCGTCCATTCGCCGTCGCCGACGCGGTATTGGACGCCACGAATCATGGGCTGGGCCTGGTCACGCAGCACAGCGCCCAGAGCATCGGGGAAGCCCCACCCGCGGTATTCCTTGCCGTCAGCCGGGGCTGTGAGCCGCCCGTAGTCCCTGGCCGCCTGCTTGCGCATGATGTCGATGATCTGCTCGCCGGGCAGCATGGGGTGCGTCGACTTCACGAGGGCCGCGACGCCCGTAACGTGTGCGGCGGCCTTGGCCGTGCCCGAGGCGGATCCGTAGATCTGGGGGACGCGCCCACTCAGGTAGGTCGAGTAGATCGACTCACCCGGCGCCGCGAAGTCGACGGATGCGCCGTAGTTCGACGTCTCCGAGCGCGTCAGCGTCGCGCGCAGCGAGTGGTCGTCCCAGTCCGCCTTGCCGACCGAGGCGACGGTGGCGACGCCGCTGACCATGGCGGGCACCATCCGGGCCCCTTCGACGGAGCGGTTCGGAATGGGAGTCGCGTCGGTGGGCGAGTCACTGTCCGTCGTCGGATGGTCGAGGTCAACGCCTCGGTCACCGGCGGCGGCGATCACCGCGAGCCCGCGCGACTGGGCGCGGTGAATGGCGCGCTCAGCGGCCTCCAGGCCAGCGGCCTGCTCGGGATCGGTCGGGTTCCAGTAGACCCACGGGTCCATCTGGAAGGAGTTGTGGATAATGTCCACCCCGTGGCTTGTGGCCCACTCGTAGGCGCACACGAGGGCCTCGGGGTACAGCTTGTCTCTGTCGTTGACGGCCTTGATCGACACGAGAGTCGCCTCCGGCGCGATACCGTCCATGCCGATGTCGTTGTGGTTGGCCGCGATGATGCCGGCGGTGTGCGTGCCGTGGGCAGGTCCGCCCTCCATCGGCCCCTCAACCGGGCTCGCGACGCCGTTGACGGCGCAGGAGACGGATCGCTCGGTATCCACCCGCCCCTCCAGGTCGGGCTGCGTGTCGTCAATGCGGGTGTCGATGACGCCCACGGTCACCGGGGCGCGCGTCACGGCGACGGCGGCGGCTTCCTTGGCGCCCATGGCCTCGGCGCCCCAGTTCGTGCCGGACGAGGCAACGGGACTGTTCGGGCCCGGAATCGTCGGGGCGGCATCCGCGTCGGCGGCATCCGCGTCAGGGGCGTCCGCGTCAGGGGCGTCCGCGGCCGCGGCGGCGTCAGGCGCGGCGGCGGCATCCGGGGGCGGAAGCGGGTTCGTGAACCGCTCGATGTCAGGCACCGCGGCGACGCGGGTCGGACCAATCGAATGGACGCTCACCCCAGCCTTCGCCAGGGCGGCAGCCAGGTCGGGCGCGAACGAGGCCGACTCACTTTGGGCAAAAAGGGTGCCCAACTGTGGGTAGTCCGTCATGAGAATCCCACCGACGGTGGGAATCAGGTCGATAGCAGTGGCCATCTCGCTCTCACCGGCGTTGGGATCGAGGTTGATGGCGTAGTTCATGAGGCCCGCGCTGGATCTGGCGGGCGCGACCAAGCCGACGTTGTCGTCGGCGCTGGTGGGCGGGGCGGTCGCCGTGGCCACGCTCATCGATAGAGCGAGGGCCGCGGCGAGGCCAATGCGTGCAATAGTGCGGCGCATAGTTCCTCGACTTTCAATTGTCACTGCGCGCGGACAACTTCGTCCACGCAGTAACCATGATCCACAGGTTTGTCAATACACACAAATCACAGAGGCAAGTCATCCATATACAAGTGTTTACGCCGACATACAAGCCAAATAATTACTTGAATAATTCTCACGCAATCACCATATGCCAAAACATAAACACCCAAACCGTGACCATATGCCATATAAGCATCTGCACCTGCTTGACACCGCCTACTGCCCTCCCATATCCCATGCCCTCCCCCGCACGACACACTGCCCGCGGAGGCGGCCCAGGCCTCGCACACGCGCGAACGAGGCCTCCCCGAAAACGCCCGGGGAGGCCTCGTCGATGATGACCGCGCAGGGAGGGCTACTCCCGCAAACGCGCCGTCCGCTTGGAGGGGTGACGGCGGTCCTCACCCTTCCACCACGGCATCCACGCGCGGTAGCCATCGCCCGGCGGAGTGGGTGAGTCGGGTTCAAAGCCGAGCTCCTCGGGTGTCTCGGGGATGCGGTCGACGAGGAAGTACTTGTCCTTGTCATCGCAGTGTTCGCGCACGATGGTGCGGAACTCGCCCAGCTCGCAGTACAGGACGCCCGTGATCGGATTCCTCTTGTACACCACGATCTTGTACAGCCAGTAGGCGAACAGCGCGACGTTGGCCGCGAGCGCGGCCACCGCGCACGCGATGTTCGCGCGCGGGTCCATGGTCGCGAAGTTGAAGATGTCCGAGGGAGGGACCAAGACCTCGGGCAGGAGGGTGTTCATAGAGATCCAGAAGACCAGGGTGAAGCAGCGGAACCAGATCCACTGCCCCTTCGCCCACGTGAACGCGGGGATCGTGCAGGCGAGCAGCAGGGCGAGCGTGCAGTACCACGTGTAGTCGGCCAGCGAATTGTACAAGAACGCGTGGTTCCACAGGTCGTAGGCGATCACCCACGGCCACACCATGTCCACCCAGATGAGGCCTCGAACGTCGCGCTTGCCGGGCGAGGTCACGATGATCTTGCCCAGGCCCGTGATCGTGATGATGTTGAGCAGTCCGGCCGCGGCGGACAGGAGGTTCCAGTAGCCGCCGATCGTTCGGAAGCCCGTCTCCGGGTCGATGCCGACGTGGCGGGCCTCCAGGTTGGCGGCGACCTCCTGGTACCACTGGGCGGAGTGCAGCTCGGCGGTGACGCCGCGCGCCTCGGGCAGGCCTGCGATCATATCGATGGTGTGCGCGTCGTTGACGCCCTTCAGGCACTGCCAGTCGGCGCCGCACGCGTAGTATGCATCCGCGTTGAAGTAGATCGTCAGGTCGCGGATGTTGGCCTCCATGATGTTGACGGCCAGGCCGATCCACAGGGCCACGCCCAGCCAGATCGCGTACTTGTGTGCCTTGACGGGGTTGCGTTTCGCGTAGACCAGGACCGTGCCCGTCATGGTGGCGGTCAGGATCATGATCGCGTACTTGCCGAACGGGAACCAGCCCACCATCGGGGTCCCATGGATCCACGCGTAGGGCATGAGGGCGATGCCGCCCACGGTCCACACGGCGAAGATCGTCCAGTTCCACCGCCGGTTAATCTCCGCGACGAGAATCTGGGCGGCGAGCACCAGCAGCCAGATGAGGTACACCTTGGGAGTCCCAAGCTCCCACAGGAAAAGCGAGTCCACAGCATTCTCCTTTGAATGTGCAACCGGGCTAATAGTTGTCGGCTATCATAGTCCCAAACACTAACCTAGCGTGCGGGGTTCACCGTGGAATCCCATAACGCGCCGGGGCTCCCCCAAGGCCCGCACCAGCGGGAGCACCCCTCGTCAATTTCCTCAAGGAGGAGGACTCATGACACGCCTACCCCGTCGTACCCTCTGCGCCGCCGGCCTGACCGGAACCGCCGCGCTCCTGGGCGGCATGTACGCCTTCAGCCAGCTGAGCGGGAAGGCCACGCCCGAGGAGCAGGCCTGGCACTACCCGGGCGATGACCTCATCGACGCCAACTACGACAACGGCTACTCTTCGACCTACGCGATCACGATCGACGCGCCCGCCTACGCGGTGTGGCGTCTTTTCAAGCAGATCGGCGCGGAAAAGTCCGGGTCCTTCTCCTCGGAGTTCCTCGAGCGCGTCTTCGCGCGCCTGCCCTTCTTCAACTCCTACGAGATCCAGGAGGAGTTCCAGCAGCCCGACTCGATGGTGCCCGGCGACATCGCGGCCTTCGACTTCCACGGCATGTCGATGGAGTGGGCAGACGTCGTGCCCGGCAAGTACATGGTCCAGTGGGTCGACACGAAGAACCCGCCCAAGGCGCCCGGCTCCTACGCGTTCCGCTTCCCCGGGATGACGAACTTCGCGGCCGCCTGGTGCTTCTACATGGTGCCCCTGTCGGGCGGGCGCACGCGCCTCATCAACCACTGGCGCATCGGCTACGAGCCCGCCTCCCCCGCCATGAAAGCCCTGAACTGGATCAACATCGAGTTCATCGGCGGATGCATGACCCACCTGCAAAACCTCTACGTCAAGCGCGTCCTCGAGTTCAAGAAGAAGCAGCACCTGACGGGCCGATTCATGCGCGGCATGCTGGGCGGGCGCTTCTTCAACTCGGGCACGCCCGCCGGGCGCTACGACGGCACTCCCCTGTTCGAGGAGACCTTCACCCAGTGGTTCCGCTACGGCCGGTCCGCTCCGGCCGTCGCCGAGATCCGCCCGCCCGTCACCGACGACCCGTCGTGGCCGCCGACGGGCGCGGACAGCCCGTGGGCGGGCGAGGTCGACGCCTCCTACTTCGAGGGCTGGAGGGAGCCCGCCTTCTCCTGGGAGGAGCAGATCCGCCAGAAGATGGAACGCACCTACCTGCCCAATTGGGGGAAGGAGCAACGCTGATGGGCGCCGTCACTCCCCCGGACTACCCGACGCTCTTCTTTTTCGAGGTCGGCCAGTGGTGGGACTACGCGATGCTCTTCCTCGTCGTCGCCCTCCTCGCGGGCGGGGCGTGGCTGGCTCAGCGCAACATGTGGGTGGTCCTCGCGCTCTTCGTGATCGTGCCCATCGCCCTGACGATCTTCTGGTGGCCGCACTCGACGGCGGGGACGGCCTCGGCGGGCTGGTTCCCGATCGTGAAACAGTACTCGGCGCTGGCGGGGTCCCTGTGCCTCGTCGCCCTGCAGGTCTTCCCGAGGCTGCGCTACAACCGCTGGTACCTGATCATCCCGCCCGCGATCCTCGCGGTGAATATCGCCGAGGCCGTGGTGCGCGACTTCCAGTGCTACGGGATTCACGGGGTGGATCCCTCGCAGGGGATGGTCACGTGGGGCGGGCCGTGGAACGTCATGAACGGCATTGCGGGCATCTTGAACCTGCTCGCGATCTCCGGGTGGGTCGGGATCTTCGTCTCCAAGGGCAAGGAACGCGCCCTCATCTGGGGCGACCTGACGATCGGGTGGATCATCGCCTACGACCTGTGGAACCTCGCGTACGTGTACAACTGCCTGGCGGACCGGGCGTGGTACTCGGGCGTGGCGCTGCTGGCCTCGTGCACGATCCCCGTGCTCATGAAGTTCGGGCGCGGCGCATGGATCCAGTACCGCGCGTACACGCTCACGCTGTGGTCGGGCGTCGTGCTCACGTTCCCGCACTTCATGCACGATTCGATGTTCGCCCACCGCAGCGCCCACAACCCCTGGGCGATGCTCATCCTCTCGGCGGCGGCGCTGGTGGCGAACATGTGGGTGTTCGGCGCGCACGTGCGCACCATCGTCTCCAAGCGGCGCAACCCGCTCACGCAGGAGGTCCACGCCGACGAGGCCACCTACGCCTCGTGGGTCCGTGACCTCGCGTCCGACAAGGACAAGGAGCTCATCGCCGCGCGCCTGGGCACGACGCCCGAGGAAGCGGGGTTCGTGGCTACGGATCAACGATAGGTGTCCTTGACGGATGAGCCCCTCTGTGGGGAGCTTCTTGCTGGCGGGGGTCGCGCACATCATCAGTGCGCGGCCCCCGCACGTTGCACCTCTCGCGGCGTTTCGACGGCTCTTGCCTCTCAGCGCGAGTTCTCCGCGTCCCCGCCTACCGTCGGCGTTGTGTCCGTTTGGTGGTCGGTCTTGACAGTGGGTCCGTTGGTTGCCAGTGCGTGTGTGTTTGTTGTTTGACGAGGTCGGGGCGGGGTTGGTCTGCCTGGTGCACGTTTGTGCGGGTTGGGTGGGAGAACGTGCCGTGGTGCTTACTGCACATTCTTGGTGTTTCGTGTCGGTTCTGCGCGTAATCTGATGGGAATAGGAAGTGCTTCCAGCGTCGGAAGCGCCCAGGAGGAGACCTCACAGGAGAGGTGTATGCATCATGATGGTCCCACCCCTATCCGAACGTCCCGTGACCGAGGAGGACGAGGAACAGTTCCGCCGCGAGTCCGCCCCGCGCAGGTACACGCTGTGGGAGCGGTGGAGTGATTATCGGGCTGATGTGAAGCGCAACCGGCCCAAGGGAGCCAAGGCGCGCTTTCGGGCGTGGATGGACGCCGACGCCGTGGACTGGGGGATCCGCGTCGCCGTCGTGTTCTTGTTCATTGGCGGATCCTACTCCCTGTACATCAACGGTGTTGCGTACGGCTGGTGGCACGCCTGGGGTGAACAACCCACCGTTGCGGCGACAACCACCCCCGCAGCTCGGCCTGCACCGTCCGCATCGAGCGAACCTGCCATGTCCGGCGGCTACGAAATCGGACCCGACGGCGTCCTGGTACGCCCCGCCGAGCACGCCGCCTCCACCTACACCAAACCAGAACTACCCGAAGAAGCCAAAGAAAACACCGAAAGAGGAGCAGAACTCGCCGCCGAATACCTCCTCGACACACTCACCTACGCATGGAACACCGGAGACACACAACCCTTTGAGAACATGACAGAACCAGGAGAGAAATATCGTGAAGGTCAGATCAAGAATGTCAACGCTCTCTACACAAATGGCTGGATGTACGGCAACAAGACAACCGTGACAAACATAGTGTCTGTATTTCCAGCATCTGAAAAGGAATGGGGGGTCGAACCCAATACTATCGCAGTTGTATTCGATGGCACCATAAACAACGGAATCGCGTGCGTTGGACAAAGGATCGTTGACAAGAATTCCGACGAGTCGGTCACTTACGCGTTCTACATGACTTGGAAAAATGGTGGCTGGATTTCAACGGGAGGGAGCGTGCTCAATGATGAGGAAAAATAAATGGACTCAACTTATCAATTTTAGCCTCAGCGCCATATTATGCACCCATCTTACGATCGCCATTTCCGGTGAAACAGTTGCTCAGCCAATCGACAATTGCACTGATAGCACCGGAATACAACTTGGGATTTGCGTCAATACCGACAATGACAGCCTTACCGTATTGGCGCAGCAGCAGAAGCAGATAGAATCCTCTGGACATCCGTCGAGTGGTGGTGGTTCGTCGACTCTGGATGAACAGAGGGCGCAGAAAACAGCTGATAATACGCCTGATCCTCGTGCGTTGGCGTACGCGGAGTGGGCTCGTTGCAAGGCAGCAGCTCCAGGAAAGGGACCTAAAGGCAGTGCTGCCTCTAGCACGAACTACGACGATGCGTGTCCTCTTCCTCCAGCACCACAACGCGGCAACGATCAAGCCCAGGATCCTGGGCGCCAGCCCACAACGCAGGACATCCTCTACGCCGCCGCCACCATCATACACGCCGACGGCGCTGGCCTGTACAAGCGCCCACTGAACGTCTCGTACACGAACAAATACATTCCTTCCATCGTCGCGGTCACCAGTCCCACCCAAACCCACGTCATCAACCTTCTGGGCCACGACATCACGATCACGCTCACGGCCACGAGTTATGAGTGGAGTTGGGGTGATGGAACCCCGAACCTTGTCACCACCTCCACTGGCTCGGTGTGGCAAGACGGCATGGACCTCAACACCGACCCACGCCTCATCCGCCACTACTACACCCCGCCTCAAGGCTGGCGTTCCATGCTCGATGGCCCCTACCCCCACGAAGACCGCGAGATCACGCTGACCACCACGTGGAGCGGAACAGCCACCAATCCCTTCACTGGGGAGACCCAGACCATCAACGGCCTGGTCACCACCACCGAGACCACCGGCAAGTTTCCCCTGTCCCACCTGGTCATTAACAACACCGACACCTGGGAAGAAAAACAAGGCCACTAACCCTAGCCGCCCGAGCGAACGTAACCGCTGCACACGCGACGCAGGAAACAGGCAAGGCAAAGGAGCACACGCCATGATGGTCCCACCCCTATCTGAACGTCCCGTGACTGAGGAGGACGAGGAGCAGTTCCGCCGCGAGTCCGCCCCGCGTAAGTACACGCTGTGGGAGCGGTGGAGTGATTATCGGGCTGATGTGAAGCGCAACCGGCCCAAGGGAGCCAAGGCGCGGCTTCGGGCGTGGATGGACGCCGACGCCGTGGACTGGGGGATCCGCGTCGCCGTCGTGTTCTTGTTCATTGGCGGATCCTACTCCCTGTACATCAACGGTGTTGCTTACGGCTGGTGGCACGCCTGGGGTGAACAACCCACCGTTGCGGCGACGACTACCCCCGCTGCTCGGCCTGCACCGTCCGCATCGAGCGAACCTGCCATGTCGGGCGGCTACGAAATCGGACCCGACGGAGTTCTCGTGCGTCCTGCCGAGCACGCGGCCTCCACCTACAGCAAACCCGAACTACCCGAAGAAGCCAAAGAAAACACCGAAAGAGGAGCAGAACTCGCCGCCGAATACCTCCTCGACACGCTCGCCTACGCATGGAACACCGGAGACACACAACTCTTTGAGAACGTGTCGGACCCTAATGACAGCTTTCGAAACAAGTTTATATCTGACATAAATTCCATGTACTCCGACGGCTGGACATACGATAGTCGAATAAGTGTTAATCATGTTCTGCGCGTCGAGCCGCAACGTCCTAATGGCAATGATGTGCCGCCCAATTCAGTGCTCGTCGTCCTTCTCACCACGACATCAGATGGCACGAGTTGCAAAGGCCAGAGAGTTATTTCTTCTACAGGGGAACAATCACTAGTATTTGCGCTTCTGATGACATGGCAAGATGGTAGGTGGATTGCCATCCAAGGAGGTTCGAAGAATCCTGATGTTCGTCAATAACCCTGAACGACTCGCCGCTTCACTGCTGACCAGCACGGTTCTGACGATGACACTGCTGTCGTCAGGTGTGAATGCGGCCGACGAGCCCTTTGATTTTTCACTTTTTGAGGCCGAAGCTAGCGGAACGAGTGTCGCGGTAGCGGCGGTGTCAATGGGTATGGGCCTGTCCCACCTGGTCATCAACAACACCGACACCTGGGAAGAAAAACAAGGCCACTAACCCGCCCAGTACGCCTGGGCACGACGCCCGAGGAAGCGGGCTTCACGTCCGCGAGCAAGGGGTAACGGATCGCTTATTCGCACCGCTGCATGTATCGCGTCAGGATGACTGTCATTCCCCTTCAGAGGAAGCGCATTGCATCATCGCATCGAGGGGCTCCTCGTCCGACCGCACCGTGAGGCCTACGCCCGGGCCGTTCCCTACTAGGGGACGGCCCGGGAGCGGGGACGGGAGCTTGGTCAGGTCGTAGCCACGCTCAGCCTCATCAGCCCACGCCTGAATCTGCTCATCGCTGACAGGATTATCGCGAATGAGACGATCATTCATGTGACACCTCGGCAAGCTTGGCACGGCGAGCACGATCAAGGCGGAGGGTGAACGGCTTCGCACCAACACCGACGCTAATCGGGCGGCCGGCCGCAGACGAACCGAGATGCTTCCCGTCGTAAGGAACACCGTTCTCAGCCTCGTTCCCCCAACGCTCCAGATCCTCATCAGTGAACGTCGCACCATCAGCTGACGTATACGTCGCCATCGTTACCTCCTTGAACCAACCTCTGCGAGCACCGCTCGCGTTACCAGCAAAGCCACCCATTCGCACACATATCAGTGTATGCACGAATAGGTCCCAAGGGAACGGGACTCCCACGACATCTCTGCCCGCACGGGCGCAACACACGCGAGGGGCCGCGCACGAGAAAACGTGCGCGGCCCCTCATCTCTCAACCGGGGAAGGATCCCCGGCCTCGTGAGGCTTACTCCTGGAGGCGGCCCTCGTCGTCGAACACGTAGCGCGTGCCGTCGATCCAGCGCGCCCCGGTCACCATCGCCCCGGAGGAGGAGAGGTAGAACCAGGATCCGCCGTCCTTCAGCCAGCCGGTGACCATTGCACCGCCGTCAGGCGAAAGGTAGTACCAGCTGGAGCCCACGCGCTGCCAGCCGGTGGACAGGGACCCCGAGGACGACAGGTAGTACCACGAGGATCCGTCGCGCACCCAGCCGGTACGCATCGCGCCCGAGGACGACAGGTAGTACCAGGCGCCCTGCACCTTCATCCAGCCGCTCGCCATCGCTCCGCTGATGGGATCCAGGTAGTACCACGTGCCGTGTACGCGAACCCAGCCGGAGGCCTGTCCGCCCGAGGGCCCGTAGTAGAACCACTCGCCGTCCTCATGCACCCATCCGGTCACCATGTACCCGCGCGCGTTGAAGCGGTAAATCGCTCCGTCGATGCGCAGCTGCGTCGAGGTCGGGTAGGTCCCGTCCTCGTAGCGCCACCACCAGCCGAAGGTGCCGGACACCCAGCGCCCAGCCCGGGCCTCGTCGGGTCCGACGTGATCGGGGCTGACCGTGAAGGGAACGCGCGCTGTCACGTCGTCGTCGGCCCGCGGATCAGCGTTGCGCCCGGAGGCCTCGACAGTCACGGTCGCAGCCCCCGCGAAGCGGCCCACTCCCTGCGGATGCGACACATCCACGCCGTCGGCCTGGAGGGTCACCGAGTTGCCCTCGAAGGCGCCGTTTCCCACGCCGGTCGCGACTTCGCGCTCACCGACGAGGAGGCGCGCGGAGGTCACCGGACCGGCGACGGTCACGCGGATGGAGACGCGCCCTGCGACGCTCTCCCCCGCCAGCGGCTTCCACGCGCCCCCATCCGTCGAGTACTCAACCGTGCCAATGACCGGCGCAGGCTGGTCCTTGAGCACGGCATCCAGGGCGTTGGGCAGGCCCGCGCCACGGTACTCGCGCCCCTCCACGGGCGCGGCCAGACGGTCCCAATTCTCGGGCGCACCCGCCTGTTTCTTCGCCAACGCAATGATCTCCGAGGAGTTCATCTCCGGGTGCACCTGGCGCAGCGTCGCGATCACGGCCGCCGCCAGCGGCGACGCCTGCGAGGTTCCGTACAGGTTCCCGTAGGCTTTGCCGTACCAACTCGTCAGCGGCGCGTAGATCTTCGCGCCGGGCGCCGCAAAGTCGATGCTGGTCGCGCCCCAGTTCGACCAGGACGTCGGCTCCAGCACGCCGGTCGCGGGGTCCGCGCCGTCGGGCAGCTGCAGCGCCGACACCGCGAGGGTGCCGCGCATCATCGACGGCAGGTAGACGCCGCCCGTCACGTCGCGCTCGAAAGCGCCCCACGTGTCGCCCGGCGACGAGTCGTCGGTGGCCGGCGGGTTGTCCAGGTCCGTCGTCCAGTTGCCGGCGGCCACCACGTTGATGACGTCCTTCGACGTCGCGTAGTCGGCGGCGCGCTGGACAGCCTCCAGGCCGGCGGCCTGCTCGGGATCGTTCGGCATCCAGTACTTCCACGGGTTGACGTAGTAGGAGCCGTTCGTCACCGAAATGTCGTGCTCGGCGGCCCACACGAAGCCGCAGGCAATGTACTCGGGGTAGAAGTAGCCGCCGTTGCGCGAGGCCACGTTGATCGCGGCGATCGTCAGCGTCGGGTTGACCCCGTCCACGCCCACGCCGTCGTGCTTAGCGGCGATCGAGCCGGCCACGTGCGTGCCGTGCGTCGCGTCGTCCCAGCGCCACGCCGCCGGATCCTGGTTGGGGATGCCGTTGACGTTGCAGGCCACGGACTTCGCGTGGTCGACCTGACCGGCCAGATCCGGCACGGTGTCGTCGATGGACTGGTCCATCACTCCCACCGTCACGGGCGCGCGCATGACGTCCACGTCCTGGGCTTCCAGGGCTCGCAGCGCCTGGAGGTGCCACCCGTTGGAGGTCTGCGGGTCGGGCGTCACCCCGGCCTCGTCCTCGCTCTGAGCGCCGCCGGACTGAGCGCCGCCTGTCTGCGCGCCGCCCGTCTGCGCTGCGTCGGCCTTCGGAGCGGCCTCGATCGCCTTGTCCGCGGCCACGCGGGTCGCATAGTCGATGGGGACCACGGCCTCGTTACCGCCGACGGGCGCCTGGCGGGTCGGGCCAATCGAGTCGTAGCTGATGCCCTCCTTGATCAGCGCCTCTCCCAGGTCGGGCGAGAACGTCGGGGAAGCCGACTGGACGAAGAACGTTCCGAACTGCGGGTAGCGCGCCAGGACTAGGCCTCCCTTGAACGAGGCCTGGGCTGCGGCGCGCTCGAAGGTGGCCTTATCCGTGTTCTTGGGCAGGTTGACCGCGTAGTTGGCGGGCAGCTGCTCGGTGGCGCGGGCGGGGGCGGTGATTCCGGCCGTGGCCGTTCCAGGAAGAGGAGCCTCGCCGGTGCCCGGATCGGGTTCGGGCTGGGGGACGACGGCGGGGTCGCGCGACACCGTGACCCTCGCCTCGCGGCTCGTGTCGTCGTCGGCCTGGCGGTCGAAGTTGATGCCTGTGGCGCTGACCTGGATGCGGGCGCTCACCGAGTCGACCCCTTCGGGCACCAGCGAGCTGAGGTCCACGTTCTCGGCGGACACGCTTAAGTCGGGCGCGTCGTACGTGCCCGAGCCGTCGCGGTCGACGCTGGTCAGGCCCGCGACATCCATGTGCAGGTGGCTAATGGGGGCGGCCGCCGCCGCGTAGAAGGTGACCGGGCCGGCGGGCAGGACCGCGCCGTCGAGGCTCTTCCACTCTCCCTTGCCAACGCGGTACTCGAGGGTGTTCACGGTCGGCTGCATCTGGTCGCGACGCATCGTGGTCAGCGCGTTGATGAAGCCGTAGCCCCGGTATTCCTTGCCGTCGGCGGGTGCATCCAGGCGCGTGTAGTCGATGGCGGCCTGCTTGCGCATCAGATCGATGATCTGCGTGCCCGTGAAGCTCGGGTGCGTCGCCTTAATGAGCGCGGCGATGCCCGTCATGTGGGGCGTCGCCATGGACGTGCCGCTCGTCTTTGCGTAGCCGCTGGGGAACAGGGCGAGCGGCACGGTCGAGTAGATGTCCTCGCCGGGGGCCGCGAAATCGACGGTCTTACCGTAGTTGGAGAAGTCAGCGCGCGCGAGCGTCGTCCACTCCGGCTTGGTCTCGGGGTCGACCCGCTTGACCGCGCTGACCTGGCTCACGCCCGCGACCTGGCCGGGCACGCGGATGGAACCCGCGACGGGACGGTCCTTGATGGGCGTGTCCACGTCGGTCGGCGAGCCGGAGTCGGTCGTCGGATGGTCGTTGTCCGCCCCCTCATTGCCGGCCGACGCTATGACGGCCAGGCCCTTGCCCTGCGCGTAGGCGATCGAGCGCGACGCCGCCTCCAGTCCCGCGGCCTGCTCGGGGTCGGTCGGGCTCCAGTACATCCACGGGTCCATCGAGTAGGAGTTGTTCACGATGTCCACGCCGTGTCCCGCCGCCCACATGAATCCGCAGGTCACGTACTCGGGGTAGATCAGCTGCTCGGAGTTCGCGGCCTTGATGGACACCAGGGTCGCGTCCGGCGCGATACCGTCGATGCCGACGCCGTTGTGCTTCGCAGCGATGATGCCGGCGACGTGCGTGCCGTGGAAGTAGTCGTCACGCCAACCCCCGTACGCCTGGGAGGCGATGCCGTTGGCCGCGCACGACACGGAGCGGGTCTGATCGACGCGCCCAGCCAGGTCGGGGTGCATGTCGTCGATACCCGTGTCGATAACGCCGACGGTCACGGGGGCATGCGCGACGGGCACGGCCGCCGCATCGGCGGCGCTCATGGCCGCAGCTCCCCAATTCGAGACCTCTTCCGCCCCATCGGCCGAGCTTACCGCCTGGCCGCGAGCGCTGTGCACGCCGCCGGAGTGGCCGCCCGACTGAGCGCCGCTCTGGCCCGCGGTGTCTCCAGATTGCGCGGGCTGCGGCGCGGGCTGCGGCGCGGGATCCTCACCTGGGTCAGCCATCTCGACGCGCTCGCCCTCGGGCACGGGGGCCACGCGGGTCGGTCCAATCGAGTGCACTGTGATCCCGGCGCCCGCCAAGGCCTCGGCCAAGTCGGGAGCGAACGAGGCCGACTCACTCTGGGCGAAGAAGGTCCCGATCTGCGCATACGAGGCCAGGGCTGCGCCGTTTGCTCCCGGAACCTGGGCGAGGGCGCGCTCCAGGTCAGCGGGACTGGAGCCCGGACTCAGGTTAATCGCGTAGTTCATGAGGCCCGCGCTGCTTCGTGCGGGGGAAACGAGGGAGGTGGGTTCATTGGCTCGGGCTGGTGGTGCGGTCGCCGTCGCTGTGCCCATGGACAGGGCGAGGACGGCGACGAGCCCGATGCGTGCAACGTTGCGGCGCATGGTTCCTCAACTTTCAGTTGTCGCTAACGCGCGCACGACCACGTGCACGCGCAGGACCATCTTCCTAGAGTTTGACAGGTCTGACAATTCATCTGCGCTGAAATCGGGCACCACCTGCGCGATCTCGAGCATGACAGTGGAGGGGCCGCGCGCCTGCGCGACCCCTCCACGGCCGGTACTGTCAGCCCCGGGAGTGCCCATCCCGAGCCCCGCCACCGGCCGCTAGCGCATACGACCCGACGAATCGAAGGTGTAGGCAACGCCGTCGATCACGCGGTCGCCCGTCACCATGACGCCGCCCTCATCCAGGTAGTACCAGTACGCGCCGTCCTTGACCCAGCCGGTCGCCATCGCGCCCGAGGGCTGCAGGTAGTACCAGGACGAACCTTCCTTGAGCCATCCCGTGCGCATCGCGCCCGAGGCGTCCAGGCGGAACCACGTGCCGTCCAGGTTCAGCCAGCCCGAGGCCATAGCGCCGGTCGCCGGATCCAGGTAGTACCAGGTGCCGCCCACGTTCTCCCAGCCGAAGGCCTGCTCGCCCGACGGCTTGTAGTAGCTCCACTGGCCATCGACCGTCGCCCAGCCGGTCACCATGTAGCCGCGCTCGTCGAATCGGTAGGTCTTCCCGTCAATGCGCAGCGCCTGCGAGGAGGGGTAGGAGCCGTCGGCCTTGCGCCACCACCAGCCCACGGCATCGGATTTCCACTCGCCGGCCACGGCCTCGTTCGGATCCTCGCTGGCGCCGGCAACGCTGAACGGAGCCGAGACGGTCACGTCATCGTCGGCGCGCGGGTCCGAGTTGCGGCCCGATGCCTCGACCATGACGACGTGCGCGCCGGTCAGGGATGAGACATCCACGCCGTCAGCCTGGAGCATCACAACGCCCTCCGCGGGGGTGCCCGTCGCGAGCTCCTGGCCACCCACCAGCAGACGTGCCGACGTCACCGCGCCACTCACCGTCGCGCGCACGGACACAGAACCGGAGAGCTCCTGGCCATCCAGCGGCGCCCACTGAGCGCCATCCGTCGAATACTCGATCTGGCCGACCACGGGGCGCGGCTGATCCTTCAGGACCGCATCCAGCGCGTCCGGCAGACCCACACCGCGGTACTCCTTGCCATCCCACGGAGCGTTGAGCTCACCGTAGTTGCCCGCCGCCTGCTTCTTCATCAGCTCGATCACCTGATCACCCGTCAGCTCCGGGTGCACAGACTTAATCAGCGCGGCAACGCCCGACACGTGCGGGGTCGCCATCGACGTGCCGTCCGCGACCGCGTACCCGCTCAGGTAGAACAGCTGCGTCGCGGTCGAGTAAATCTGGTCGCCGGGAGCCGCAAAATCAATCGTCGTGCCGTAGTTCGAGAAGTCGGCGCGCGCCAGCGACAGGCCGGGGCGAACATTGTAGGCCTGCATGACCGCGCTGACCTGCGCGACACCGTCGATCATGGAGGGCACGCGGATGCTCCCCTCGACGTTGCGTCCCTTGGTCGGCGTGGCGGCATCTGTGGGAGAACCGTTATCGATCGTGGGATTGTCGATGCTCACCCCCTCGTTACCGGCGGCGGCGATGACCGCCAGGCCCTTGCCCTGCGCGTACTTGATCGAGCGCGTCGCGGCCTCCAGGCCCGCCGCCTGCTCCGGGTCCGTCGGGCTCCAGTAGACCCACGGGTCCATCGAGTAGGAGTTGTTGACGATGTCCACGCCGTGATCGGCGGCCCACATGAACGCGCAGGTCACGTACTCGGGGTAGATCAGGCGATTATCGTTGGTCGCCTGGATGGCCACGATGGTCGCCTGGGGTGCGATGCCGTCGATGCCAATGTCGTTGTGGTTGGCGGCGATAATGCCCGCCACGTGCGTGCCGTGGTAGAACTCGTCGCGCCAGCCGTAGAAGTCCTGCGTCGCCACGCCGTTCACCGAACACTTCACGGAGCGCACCGTGTCCACGCGGCCCGCCAGGTCGGGGTGCGTGTCCTCCACGCCGGAGTCGACGACGGCGACGGTCACGGGCGCGCGCTCCACGTCAACCTGACCGGCCTCGCGCGCGTGCATGGTCTGCGCACCCCAGTTGAAGATCTCTTCGGTGGCCGCCTCCGTGGCGGTCTCATCACGCATGGCGGCCAGGCCGGTGCCCGCCGCGTCTGCGGGTGCCTCAGCGGGAGCGTCCCCGGCCTCGTCAGTGGGCAGGGTAACGCGCTCGTAGTAGAGCACGCCCTGGGTGCGGGTCGGGCCGATCGAGTGGACGGGAATTCCGGCGTCCTTCAGCTTGGCGGCCAGGTCGGGGGCGAACGAGGGCGTGGCGCTCTGGGCGAAGAAGGTGCCGATCTGCGGGTACGAGGCCAGGGCCGCGCCCTTGGCTCCCGGGACCAGGGCGATCGCGCGCTCCAGGTCGGCGGCGCTTGCACCGGGGGCCAGGTTGATCGCGTAGTTCATCTCGTCGTCGTTGGCGCGAACCGGGGAGATGAGGCCGGTCGCGTCCTCGGCGTGTGCGGGCGGAGCAACCACCGTCGCGACGCCCATGGACAGGGCGAGCGCGGCGACGACTCCGATGCGTGCGGCAGTGCGGCGCATTGTTCCTCGACTTTCGATTGTGACTCGGTGGAGCATGACTGCGTTGGGTAGCAACAATCATCCTAGGGTTTGCCAGTAACAACAAAACGTAGGCAACCCTAATCTCGCACGTAATTTCCCCCTGGTCAGTATTTGAGTAGCCCGCAAACGTTGCAATTCCAACGATGCGATTTCAAAATTTGAAATAGACGGAGGGGAATTACGTGCGACATTGCTGAGGAAGCATCGCCTCAGCGCGGGAGCAGAGGGCGAACACGGAAACAACAGAGACGGGGAGCGCCCGTAGGCACTCCCCGTCTGCTCTGCTTATTACAGGCCGACAGTTACTCCAGACCCGCGTCGAGCGCCAGCAAGTGATCCACCGTCTGCGGACGGATGAACCACCGCGCGGATCCGTCCTCGACGGCCAGGACGCCGGGCTTGGTCAGCATGTTGTAGTTCGACGCCATCGAGTAGCCGTACGCACCGACGGCGGGAACGGCCAGCAGGTCGCCGCCCGCGATGTCGGCCGGCAGGTCGATGTCACGGATGATGATGTCGCCGCTCTCGCAATGCTTGCCGACGATGCGGCAGCGCGCCAGGGACGAGGCCTCGGCTGGGTCGCGGTTGGCGAGCGTCGCCGTGTAGGCAGCGTCGTAGAGGACCGGGCGGATGTTATCCGACATGCCGCCGTCGATCGCCACGTAGCGGCGCACTCCCCCGTCTTCCAGGGAAATGTCCTTGACGACGCCCACGCGGTAGAGCATGACCATCGAGGGACCGGCGATCGAGCGGCCAGGCTCAACGGACACGTGCGGGATGGGCAGGCCGTGGTGGGCGCAGCGCTCGCGCACCACGGTGGCCAGCGCACGGGCGACCTCGACCGGGGAGGTCGGGACCGGATCCTGGCCGGTGTAGGCGATGCCGACGCCGCCGCCCAGGTCGATCGCGGGAACGTCGAGATCCAGCTCGGCCTTGAGGAGCGCCGCAAAGTCGATGACGATGCGCGCGGCCTCGGCGAAGGCTTCGGTCCCAAAAATCTGGGAGCCGATGTGGCTGTGCAGGCCCCGGAAGTCCAGGTGAGCCGCATCCTTGATCGCAGCCACGGCCTCGTAGGCTTGGCCGGTGGCCAGGGACAGGCCGAACTTCTGGTCCTCGTGGGCGGTCGCGATGTACTCGTTGCCGCCCGCGTGAATGCCGGACTTCAGGCGCACCATGACGGGCGCAACCACTCCGAGAGCGGCGGCGATGCGCTCGATCTGGTGGACCTCGTCCATCGAGTCGATGAAGATGCGGTGGATTCCGGCCTCCAGGGCGAGGCGGATCTCCGCATCGGACTTGTTGTTGCCGTGCAGGCCGATGCGGTCGGGATCCACCCCGGCGCGCAGTGCGAGGGTCAGCTCGCCGAGCGAGGCGGTGTCGATGCCCAGGCCCTCGTCCGCGACGAGGCGCGCGACGTCGGCGCTCAGGAACGCTTTGCCGGCGTAGAAGGCGTCGCCGCCGCTCATGCCGTAGCCGTCCCAGAACTCCTCGGCCATCGCGCTGGCCCACACGCGGGCGCGCCCGCGCATGGCCTCGACGTCGAGCACGAAGGTGGGCGTGCCGAACTCGTCAGCGACGCTGGTCAGGTCAACGCCTCCCACGCGCAGCACGCCGTCCTCCCGGCTCGCACTCCACGGCCACAGGTCGGGGCGCTCGTCGGGGGTCGGGCAGGTCAGGAACTCCGCCTCGCTCACCGGGTCACATCCTCTCGGGGGCGCTCACGCCGAGGAGGCCGAGGCCGGTGCGCAGCACCTGGGTGACCGCGTCGTTGAGCCAGAGGCGAGCGACGTGGCCAGGCTCGACCGGGTCGTCACCGCGCGGCGTCACGCGGCACTGGCCGTACCAGGTGTGGTAGGTGGCGGCCAGGGACTCCAGGTAACGGGCGATGCGGTGCGGCTCGCGCAGCTCGGTGGCCTGGGCGACCTGGGCCGGGAACTGAGCGAGGGCCGCCAGCAGGGCCTCGTCCGCGTCGGTGTCGAGGGCAGCAGGGTCGAAGCCGGCGTCGCGGGTGACGCCGTGCGTGGCCGCGTTACGCGCAACGTTGCAGGTGCGCACGTGCGCGTACTGCACGTAGTACACCGGGTTGTCGTTGGAGTGCTGAGAGAGCAGGTTCAGGTCGATGTCGACCTGGGTATCCATCGAGACGCGCACGAGCGCGTAGCGCGCGGCGTCCACGCCCACGGCGTCGACCAGGTCATCCAGAGTGACGATCGTGCCAGCGCGCTTAGACATACGCACGGGCTCGCCGTCCTTGACCAGGTTGACGAGCTGGCCGATGAGGATCTGCAGATTCTCACCCGGCTTGTCGCCGAAGGCGGCGCACATGGCCATCATGCGGCCGATGTAGCCGTGGTGGTCGGCGCCCAACAGGTAGATCGCGACGTCCGCGCCGCGTTCACGCTTGTTCAGGTAGTAGGCGACGTCGCCCGCGAAGTACGCGGCCTGTCCGTCCGACTTAATGAGGACACGGTCCTTGTCATCGCCGTAGGTGGTCGTGCGCAGCCACACCGCGCCCCCCTCGTCGAAGATCTCGCCGCGCTCACGCAGGCGCTCGATCGCCTCGGCGACCGCACCAGAGTTGTGCAGGGAGTCCTCGTGGAAGAAGACGTCGAAGTCGGCACGGAAAGAGTGCAGGCGCTCCTTAATTTCGCCGAACATGAGCTCGACGCCGCGAGCGCGGAAGACCTCGATGGCCTCGTCCTCGGGCAGGCTGATCGGGTCGGGCTCGCCGGCGGCGCACGCGTCGGCGCGGACCTGGTCGGCGATATCGGCGATGTACTGGCCGCCGTAGCCGTCCTCGGGCACCTCGCGGCCCGTCGCGCGGGCGTAGAGGGAGTGGGAGAAGCGGTCGATCTGCGAGCCGTGGTCGTTGAAGTAGTACTCGCGGGTCACGGCGGCGCCGGAGGCGGCCATGAGGCGCGCCATCGAGTCGCCGACTGCTGCCCAGCGGGCACCACCCAGGTGCACGGGACCGGTCGGGTTGGCCGACACGTACTCGAGGTTGATGGAGCGACCCGCGAGGGTCTCGTTGCGGCCAAACGCAGCCCCGGCCTCGACGATGGTGCGGGCCAGCTCGCCGGCCGCTCCCGCGCCCAGTCGAATATTGATGAAGCCCGGGCCCGCGACCTCGACGGAATCAATGCCGTCTGCGGCGGCGAGGTCGTCGGCGAGGATCTGCGCGAACTCGCGCGGGGCCATACCGGCCTTCTTGCCGAGCTGCATGGCGACGTTGGTCGACCAGTCACCGTGCTCGCGCACGCGCGGACGCTCGACCGTCACCGGGTCGGGCACAAGGGCAGGGTCGATGGAGATGCGCCCGGCGGCGGCAGCGTCCAGCAGCGTCGAGCGAATAAGAGAGGCAAGTTCTTCAGGAGTCACCCCTCAAGATTACGGGGTTTTCGCTCGTCACCGCTCACCCATGCGCGGTGCGCGCGTGAAAACCTGGCCACACGAGGCCCGCCTGGGCGCCTTTCGTCCCGCCGTGAGGGACGCGAGGCGAGTAATATTTCGGGTAGCCGAATATTTTTCTACCTGTAGTGAGGATCCCCATGAGCGCCACGGACAGCGAGCATCGCCACAAGCTCATCCCCCTCCTCGGCCCCGCTTTCGTCGCGGCCGTCGCCTATGTCGACCCCGGCAACGTCGCGGCCAACATCACGGCCGGCGCGCGCTACGGCTACCTGCTCGTGTGGGTCCTCCTCGCCTCCAACATCTTCGCGATGGTCGTCCAATATCTGTCCGCGAAGCTCGGCCTCGTCACCGGCCGATCCCTGCCCGCCCTCCTGGGTGATCGCATGTCCAAGCCCGGACGCATCGCCTTTTGGATCCAAGCGGAGATCGTGGCCGCCGCGACCGACCTAGCCGAGGTCATCGGCGGCGCGCTCGCCCTCCACCTCCTCTTCGGGATCTCACTGCTGTGGGGCGGCGTCATCATCGGTGCCGTGTCCATGGCACTTCTCGTCGTCCAAGGCGAAGGCAAACAGCGCCAGTTCGAGACGATCATCGTCGGCCTACTGATCGTCATCACGCTCGGATTCCTCGCAGGTCTGTTCGTCGCCCCACCCAGCCCCTCGGGCATGCTCGGCGGACTCCTCCCCCGCTTCCAGGGCACAGACTCGGTGTTGGTCGCGGCATCCATGCTGGGCGCAACCGTCATGCCGCACGCGGTCTATCTGCACTCCTCGCTGGTCAACGACCACGAGGCCGACGAGCTCGGCCCCTCCACCGCGGACTCGCGCCACTCCTCGGGGCACCTCTCACGCCTGCTGCGCGCCACGCGCATCGACATCTACTGGGCGCTGAGCATCGCCGGCTTGGTCAACATCGGCCTGCTGCTCCTGGCGGCCGCGGCTCTGGCCGGTCAGAGCGGCACCGACACGATCGAGGGGGCGCACGCGGCGATCTCCTCCACGCTCGGCCCCATCGTGGGCACCGTCTTCGCGGTGGGTTTGCTCGCCTCGGGCCTGGCGTCGACGTCGGTGGGTGCCTACGCGGGCTCCGAGATCATGAATGGCCTTCTCCACGTTCGCGTGCCGATCCTGGTGCGCCGCCTCGTCTCCCTCATTCCGGCCCTGATCATCCTGGGCGCGGGCGCGGAGCCGACGTGGGCGCTGGTTGTCTCCCAGGTGGCACTCTCCTTCGGAATCCCCTTCGCGATCATTCCGCTCATGCGCCTGACCGCCAAGCGCGAGGTCATGGGCGAGTATGCGAACACCCGCACGCTGCGCGCCGTCGGGTTCCTCATCGCAGCCGTCATCGTCGCGCTCAACCTCTTCCTGGTCTACCTGACGCTCACTGGCCAGGGCTAGGGGCCAGACCCACCAAAAAGTCGCACGTAATTTGGTTCCCCTAAATTTTATTAGGCATCGAGAAAACCGCGGAATTCCGCCACTTAGATTTCAAAATTTGAAACACACAGCGGGGAATTACGTGCGACATTGTGGAGGAACCACGAGGCCGGGGCACCGAGGCGCGCAACGAGGCCGGAGCGCGTAACGAGGCCGGAGCCAAGCCCGAGTCCAGGCCCAGGCAACACTCCCCACCACCAAAAAGTCGCACGTAATTTGGTTCCCCTAAATTTTGTTAGGCATCGAGAAAACCGCGGAATTCCGCCACTTAGATTTCAAAATTTGAAACACACGCCGGGGAATTACGTGCGACATTGTGGAGGAACCACGAAGCCGGGGCGCCGGGGCGCATAACGAGGCCGGAGCGCCGGGGCGCGCGCCGGGGCGAGCACACGAAACGGGGCCGGTCATCACCGGCCCCGTTCCACGGAAGTTCTCAGGCGCGCACGGAACGCTCGTAGTCCTTCATCAGGTCGATGCGGCGCTGGTGGCGCTCATCCCCGCTGAAGGGGGTCTCGAGGAAGGCGTCGATGAGAGCGATGGCCTCGTCGTCGCTGTGCTGGCGGGCACCGACAGCCATCATGTTCGCGTCATTGTGCTCGCGGGCCAGGCGCGCGGTCGCGTCCGACCACACGAGGGCGGCGCGCACGCCCTCCACGCAATTGGCGGCCATCTGCTCACCGTTACCGGAACCGCCGACAACAACGCCGAGGCTACCCGGCTCGCTGGCGACCGCCTTGGCCGCATCAATGCAGAAGGGCGGGTAGTCGTCGAGCGCATCGTAGGCGAACGCGCCGTGGTCGACGACGTCGTGGCCGGCCTCGCGCAGGTGGGCGATGATCTTTTCCTTGAGCTCAAAACCGGCGTGATCAGTGGCAATATGGACGCGCATGGAATCCTCCTGAGGGGTTCTCGGACAAGCAACGCCCACTAGTATGGCACACCTCACCGTCACGCGCGGGCGTTTGAAGCCTGCTAAACTGGCGGAGCTGCCCCGATAGCTCAGCGGATAGAGCGCTTGCCTCCGGTGCAAGAGGTCGCAGGTTCGAGTCCTGTTCGGGGCGCCACGCGTACCCGCGCCCCGCCACACGCCCGCGCAGACGCGGTATCACGGTCGCCGCCATTCACGCGCCCACCGCGAGCCCGCACCCGTGCACCCACGCGCCCCCGCCTCATCGATGAGGCCACTCCCACCTCGGACAACGTTCCCCACCACGCGGCCACCGCATAAAATAAAGAGCGTTTCTATCGTCTACCAAGGAATGGCCAATGACCTACCCGTGGTGGAGTCTGCTCCCCTTCGTCGCGATGCTCGCGTGTATCGCGCTCTTGCCCATCATCCCCAAGACCGCGCACTGGTGGGAAAAGGAATCCTCCCAGCTGTCCGTCGCGCTCGCTCTCGGCGTGCCGACGACGGTCTGGATGTTCATGAGGGCGGGCACCGGCCCGCTTATCGCCACGGGCGTGGAGTACGTGCAGTTCATCGCGCTGCTCTTCGCGCTCTTCGTGGTCTCCGGCGGCATTCACCTGGCCGGCGACATCAAGGCGACCCCGCGTAACAACACGATCTTCCTGGCGATCGGCGGCCTGCTGGCCTCGTTCATCGGGACAACGGGCGCGGCCATGCTGCTCATCCGCCCGCTCCTGGAGACCAACAAGGAACGTAAGCACCGCGTGCACACGGTCCTGTTCACAATCTTCATCGTGGCCAACTGTGGCGGCATACTGACTCCGCTTGGCGACCCGCCGCTCTTCCTCGGCTACCTGCACGGCGTTCCCTTCACGTGGACGTTTGCGCTGTGGAAGGAGTGGCTGTTTACTCTGGCGCTGCTGCTCCTGTCGTATTACTCGATCGACCGCGTGCGCTACGCGTCGGAGGACACCTCCTCCATTGAGGCCGACGACCGCGAGGTGAGGCCCCTGCGCCTGCACGGCACCATCAACCTGCTCTTCTTCGCGATCATCATCCTGTCCGTCGCTTTCGCTCCCTCCTGGGACGGCGAGGCGCTGGCCGAGGGCCACGTGCACTCGTGGACCGGTTTCGTGCCGTGGCGCGAGATCATCATGTTCACGGTCGCGGGCCTGTCCTACAAGCTCTCGGATAAGAAGGTGCGCTTCGAGGAGAACGCGTTCACGTGGGCGCCGATTATGGAGGTCGCCACCCTGTTCATCGGCATCTTCGCGACGATGGCGCCGGCGCTGCGTTACCTGGAGCAGATCGCCCCGTCCCTGCCGCTGACACGCATGACGTACTTCGTGTTCACGGGCGGTCTGTCCTCGATCCTGGATAACGCCCCGACGTACATGACGTTCTTCGAGATGGCGAAGGCCTCCGGCGGCGAGGGCACCCTGGTCGCGGGCGTGCCCGAGTACTACCTGATCCCGATCTCGCTGGGCGCCGTGTTCTGTGGCGCGATCACGTACATCGGCAATGGCCCGAACTTCATGGTCAAGTCGGTTGCCGAGTCCGACGGCGTGCCCATGCCGTCGTTTGGCCGCTACATCGGCTACGCGTTCACGCTCCTGGTGCCGATCCTGGCCGCCATGGCGATGATCTTTGTGGGCGAGTCCTGGCTGGTTCGAGGCCTGGGCATCGCCCTGGCAGCCGGCCTGGTGTTCCTGTCGCTCGTGCGTATCCGCCGCGCGGGCCTGGACGAGGCCGTGGCCGACTTCAGCGGCGACGAGTAAGCGGGCGGTCCTGACAGATGCGTTGAGGGGGGCGGAGCCACACGGCTCCGCCCCCTCGTTTTGCTCACCAACAGGGATGTTATAAGCAGTTCCGATGGGGCAAAGCCCAAGCGCCAAGCACCTTCCTCAGCTCATCCGCTACCCTGATGCTGAGTTCAAGCCAACGAGCAAGCAGCAGGGAGGAATGGGAAACGACCATATGACACTCGTCCGTATTACTGCTGCCCCGTCAAGGGCGTCATCGGCGGGGTGGCCGCCCACTATTTTGGAGAAGCTGTTGGCGATGGGATAAACAATCAAGGTGTAGAGCGTATAGCAGAGAGGATGGGGTAGGATCGCACATGAAAGAGCACCTGTTTGGCATTCTGTGCGCTTTGTTTATTGGCGTTCTTGGCGTGGTCACATGGTACGCCGAAATGTTCACAGACTCCAAGGCTGCGAACCTGTGGCGTCGCATGAACGGACAAGGTCGCATCAGCAAGAACTGGGCAGCTATTGGATCTCCAGCTCTTACATCTATCGCGTTTATATATATTCTTGTTACGCTCATTGAAAAGCACGCCCCCGACTGGTTTACCTTTAGCCTCGCATGCCTCATGATGCTACTTCTTCTGGTGATTCTCATTGGACTTCTACCGATCAAATTCCCACGGTGGGTCTACGCCGATTGGCAGTACGCCAAGCGCCATGGGCTCTTAGACGCCGATGGCAACATCGATCAGGAGGCATACGAGAAACACACAAAAGGCAAGGGATTCTGGTGAACGAACGCGGGTCCGCACCTCGCTATCTCAGGGCCTTTCGCCCCCGTTGGTGCAGTCGTTGGTGGCCTGGTCGGCGGTGTCGTCGGAGGACTGATCGGGCACTACGCTGGAGAGAAGGTTGGAGACGGAGCAAACTCAGTCATTGATAGCCATATGGACAACGGGTAAAAGGGATTCAGACGATGAAATACGATGATGTCATGCCAGTTTTGACATTTCTATTTGGCATCTTCTGCATGACAATATGGTATCTTGAAATGTTCTCTGACAGTCGCCTTGGACGAATCTTGGGAACTATGACGAAACCAAGTCTTCGCGGCAGAAACTGGTCAGCGATCAGCACCCCAGCATTCTCACTAGCGTTTATAGATGTCGGTGTCATGACCTTTGCCGAACAGGGAATCATTCCTCGCGTCCTGTATACGCCCTGTGTCTATATTTCATTACTCCTTGTCCTAGTAATTCTCATCGGTCTTCTGCCCATCAAGTTTCCCCGGTGGGTCTACGCCGATTGGCAGTACGCCAAGCGCCATGGCCTCCTGGATGAGAGCGGGAACATTGACCAGGAAGCGTGGGCACTGCACCATGCGGGCAGGAAGGAATTCTGGTGACGAACAGGTAACAATGGCTCTTTCGTCGGGATGGAGATTCCTGACCCCGGAGGAATACACACAGCTAGGCCCACTCGCGGATGATCCCAGCGTTCGCCTCGTTGCCGTCACTGAGACGAAAGATGAGGGTAATGTTCCGACCTTCGTGGTGACCGGCGGAGCGCTCAGCACCGACGCGAGCGACGACGATGTCTACGCGGACACCATCAGGCAGGTGGAGGAAGCGTTGCCCGGATTCCACCTTATTGACGACTTCGCGTGGCCGGTTCTCCCGGAGGGGGCTCGATGGCGGACAGGCGTCTACATTCTTGACGATGTGTCGCTGACCCTCAGTCAGCTCACGTGGATGACACGCATTGCGCCCGCGACACTGCAACCTCCGCAGCGTTTCCTGTGGACCGCGACGTGTACGTGCCCCAGCATTCTATTCCCCACTATCATCGATGATTTCATCACGATGGCTCAAACCCTGGAGGTGACACCGTGAGTGACCAGGCAATCGACGCCAACTCCTCGGATCAGATCATCGTCACCGTCGAGCAGGCCGATGCCCTGCTCGAAATGATTGCCAGTGACGAGAATGCCGGGCACATTTCAAGCGCTGCTCTCACCAGCGGTCTGGTGTCGCTCGGGCTTGCCGGTGCCAACGGCCTGGCCGGTGACGCGGCACGAATCCTCGAACCGGTGCGGGCAGCCCACTCCCGAATTATTATCCGCGTCTTCTCCCCTTCCATCCCGGGCATCGTGCGCGACTGGAGGATCTGGCCCACAGCACCTCGCTCCGTTGTTATGCGTTCCGATGTGGACGGCGTGCACTTCAGCCAGGTTGATGACTGCGAAGTCCCCCACATCGCAGCCCTCGCCTCCCTGCTGCACGCCGGACCGACCATCCACGACGGGCCTCCTTACATTCCCGCGGATTTCGTCGCTGCGATTCGTTCTCTCGACGCACAAGGCGCTCAGGATGTGCTCAACGATCTCGTGACATATGGTCCCGCGGAGTCACACTTCGCCCAGGACTGCGTCTCGGGGCGCTGGAGCGTCGTCACCTGCGTGCGCGAAGAGACACGTCGCGGACAGTGGCGGACGGGGCCACACTATGAGTGCTTCGTGACCGACCATCTGCACGCGCAAATCCACGCTCCGCTTGACGAGAAAGCCCTCGCCCGCCTGTCAGCGGATCCAACACTGGACGCGCCGCCTCGCGCAGCGATCTGGGCGATGTTGATGGGGCTGCTCGTGCCCTAACAGCCACCTGTTTCGGCCGACCTTTGACCCCAAAGGCAGCAGAGTCCTCCCCCAAGCCAGGTCCTTGAGCAGGTCACCGCCCTCTCGCTCGTGCGCATCCGCCGCGCGGGCCTTGACGAGGCCGTGGCCGACTTCAGCGGCGACGAGTGAGTCTGCGGTCCTGACGCATACGTCGATTGAGGGGCGGAGCCGACCGGCTCCGCCCACGCCACGAAACCAGCGTGCCCGGCTCGGAAAGGAGCGCTCACGGGCGTGCGGGTTAGTCCCTCGGCATCGGGTGCACGCCAGCGCCGGGCACCGGAGGCTGGGTCCACAGGCCTCGCGCGTCCAGGAAGTCGCGCACAAAGGCGGGTCGGTCGGTGATGATGCCGTCGACGCCGACCTCGAGGAGGCGCAGCACGTCGGCCACGGTGTTGATGGTCCACACGTGGACCGCCAGGCCCAGGGTGTGGGCGGTGGCGACGAAACGCTCGTCGACGACGCGGATCGGGCCCTGCTGCATGGGCACCTGCGCGGCGATGGCCCCCTGGCGCGGGCCGGGCACGTGCCACCAGGCGGGGTTCGTGGCGCTCTTCGCGGCGCCCACCAGGCGCACGACGGCCTCGGTGCCCAGAGACGTGGCGACGGCGCGGGCGGGATCCGAGGCGGCGATGTCGCGCACGGCGCGCAGGCGAGGCTCAGAGAAGGAGGCCACGAGCACGCGGTCGGCCGCGTCGTGGTCGGCGATGACGTCGAGGAGGGGGCCTTCGACGCCCGGCTCCTTCGCGTCGATGTTGAAGTACATGTCCGGGAACGCTTCGAGGACCTGGGCGAGCAGCGGCATCTGCTCCCCGGAGTCGCGGTGGCGCAGCTTGGACAGCTCGCGCCACGTCATCTCGGAGATCGCGCCGACGCCGTCGTAGCAGCGGTCCACGGTCTCGTCGTGGCACATGACGACTGTGCCGTCGGCGGTGACGTGGGCGTCGGTCTCCACGTGGCGGATCCCGGCCTCGTAGGCGTAGGCGAAGGCGCTCATCGTGTTCTCGGGGGCTTCCTCGCCGCCGCCACGGTGGGCGAAGACGATGGGCCCCTGACGCATGGTGACGGGCATCATGAGCAGGGCTCCTGTCCAAGGTAAATGGCCTTGTGTTCGGCCATCCAGGGTTCCGGGTCCACGGGAGTGTCGGAGGCGTCGTGGATTTCGAAGTGCAGGTGGGGGCCGGTCGACCAGCCGTTGTTGCCGACGGCGCCGATCACCTGGCCGGCGGTGACGGTGTCGCCGAGCTTGACCGTAATTTTGTTCATGTACTGGTGTAGGTAGGCCGAATGGAAGACGGTACCGTCAGGCAATGTGTGTTTGATCTGCACGTAGGCACCCGAGTGCGAGTTTTCGGCGAGTTCCTCGACAACGCCGCCGTAAACAGCGGTGATGGGCGTGTCCATGGGTGCCGCCATGTCAATACCCTCGTGGGCCAGGAGCTGACCAGAAACAGGCGAGATACGCATCGTGAAGGGCGACGTAATCGTGTAGGATCCCTCGGCCAGAGGCCAGTACACCGTGTCGGCGACGACCTTGACGTTGCGGTTGCCGTCGGCGCCGACGCCGGCCGCGCAGCCGGTGACCGCGACAGGCGCCTTGGCCTTCGCACGCGAGTCCGCGGTCAGGGTCGCGTCCAGGGCGATTGCTTCGGGCAGGACCTGGGAGGAGGCCCAGCTGCCGCGTCCCGTGGTCCAGCCGAAGGAGCGCGCGGGAACTGTCAGGGAGGAGTCGGATCCGACGCGGCCCGTCATCGGGACGGCGATGGTTGACCCCGCCAGGCCCACGATCAGGAGGGCGCGCAGCAGGTAGCCGACGGGGTGAACGTTTCGGCGCGGCTTCTGCACCTTCGGCACCTGCACATTTTCGGTGGTCTCCGTGACCTCCTCGTATTCCTCGTACTCCTCGCCGTCGTAGCCGGTGTAGGCGTCGTCCAGATCGTCGTAGTCGTCGTAGTCGGCGTCCGAATAGTCGAGGTCGGGTTCGGTCACGAGTTCGACAGACGGGGGCAGGGACATCGGAGCGAGCGTCGGCGAGGCCGTGGCGCGCGCGGGCGGAGTCGTCGGAGGGAGCGGGGGCGGAGCCACGTCCTGCGGAATCTCCGCGGTGATGGGCCGAGACGATTCGGCCTCCTGAGATCGCGCGGCGCGCAGCTGCGACCGCTTGGGCAGCGGGCACTCCATGTCGCTCACGCTTACTCCCCTCTCGTTTCCTGATCGTTCCACTCTAGCAACGCTCGCTGTCAACGCGCATCCGGCGGCCTATTCATGGCCGTTGGAGGACATCGCGAACCTCACCGACCAGCAGCTCGAGGATATCCTCCAGGAAGAGGATACCGACGACTTGCCCGTCGTCGCGCACGAGCGCGCAGTGAACGCCGGTGCGCTGCATATGGCGTAGTGCGTCTTCGACCTGGTCGCCCGACGAGACGGCCTCCAGGCGGCGAATACGCCACGGGGTGATCGGCTGGGTGCGTTCCTCGCCGGAGGCGTAGAGGACGTCCTTGAGGTGAACGTAGCCGACGATGGCCCCGTCCTGGTCGGCGATCGGGAAGCGCGAGTATCCCGTGTGGGCGACCCGTTCCTCCACGTCGGCGGGCGTGGCCCCATCGGGAAGAGTCACCAGGTCCGCCAGCGGGACCATCGCCGACCCGGCAGTCTCCTCGGAGAACTCCAAAGTGCCACTGAGCAGACCAAGCTCGTCGGTCAGCACGCCTTCCTCCTGCGAGGCGACGACGATCGATGCGACCTCTTCGACCGTGTACGAGGCCGAGATTTCCGAGCGCGGCTCGTAACCGGACAGGCGGACGAACCAGTTCGCGAAACGGTCCATGGCCTCGATAATCGGGCGCAGGAGGCGGCCCAGGCGCACAAGGACGGGCGCGAGAATGAGCAGCATCCGCACGGGGGCGGCAATCGAGATGTTCTTGGGAACCATCTCGCCGAAGACGACGTGGCAGAACAGCACGATGATGAGGGCCGCCGCGAATCCGACGACGTGGCTGGTGGCCTCGGGAGCGCCCAGGCGCTCCAGCGGGGATTCCACGAGGTGAGCGATCGCGGGTTCGGCGACGACGCCCAGCGTCGTGGACGCGACCGTGACGCCCAACTGGCAGATGGCGAGCATGAGGGAGACGTGTTGCAGCGCGTAGAGCGCATCCTTGGCGCCGCGCGCTCCCCCGTCAGCCAGCGGCTCAACCTGGGATCGGCGCGTCGAGGTGACCGCGAACTCGCCGGCCACGAAGAAGGCGTTGATCGCAAGCAGCGCGACGGTGATTGCCAGGCCCATGCCGGTGCTCATTCGTCGTCCTCCGTCTCGTCGGCGGGCGCGGGAGTGATAGCAACCTGCGCGACCCTGCGCCCCTGCATCTGAGCGACCTCAATGCCGACGCCGTCAACGACGACATGCGAACCGACGGAGGGAATCTCGCCCAGCTCGTTCATGACGAGGCCTCCGATCGTGTCGTAGGGGCCATCCTCGGGCAGACAAATGTCGGTGCGGCGCGCCAGCTCGTCGGGGCGCAGCGTGCCGGGAACGAGGAACGTCCCGTCGGGTCGCGGGCGGATACCGAGGCGGCGCTGGTCGTGCTCGTCAGAGACTTCGCCAACGATCTCTTCGACGACGTCTTCGAGGGTGACGATGCCGGAAACACCGCCGTATTCGTCGACGACGACGGCCATCTGCAAGCCCTCGTCGCGCAGCTGGACCATCAGCGGGCCGATCGGCACGGTCTCGGGAACGGTGGGCGCGTCGGTCATGAGGGAGGAAGAGATGACGGGAACCTCGGCGCGGCGTTCGACGGGCACGGCGACCGCGCGGCGCAGGGAGACCAGGCCGAGGATGTCGTCGGAGTCGTCGCCGATCACCGGGAAGCGGGAGTGGCCGGTCTCGCGGGCCAGGTCGAGGACGTCCTGGGCGCTGTCGCCCTCCCCGAGGGTGTGAAGCCGTCCGCGGTCGGTCATGACGTCGGCGGCGCTGAGCGTGGACATGCGGATCGTGTTGACGAACAGGTCGGCCGTCGACATGTCGAAGGTGCCTTCTTCGACGGAGTGCTCAACGAGGGCGGTCAGCTCGGAAGCCGAGCGCGCCGACGAGATTTCCTCCTGCGGCTCAATGCCCATGCGGGCAAGTACCCAGTTCGCGGCGCCGCCGAGCACCCAGATGACGGGGCGGGCGACGGCGGTGAAGGCCATCTGGAAGGGCACGACGCGCACGGCCGTGGCCATCGGGTGAGCCAGCGCCAGGTTCTTGGGCACAAGTTCACCAAAGAGCATCGAGAACACATTGATGAACGTGGCGGCCGCGAAGGCGGCGATGCCGGTCGCCAGGCCCCACGCGAGCCCGGCGGCACCGAGCCAGCCTTCCAGCAGCTCGGCCAGGGCGGACTGGGTCGTGTAGCCCAGCAGGATCGTCGTCAGGGTAATGCCGACCTGGGCGCCCGAGAGCTGGGTCGACAGGGTGCGAGTCGCTCGCAGCACCGAAGCGGCACCGCGGTCTCCTTCCTCGGCGTGCTTGTCAAGGACAGCCTGATCGACCGCAACAAGGGAGAACTCGGCGGAGACGAACACGAAGGTCCCGGCGGTCAAGACGACGCCAAGCAGGAGCATGAGAGCGGTCGTCAACGCTGCCCCCTATCGACGAGGCCGGGGCGGGCCGGGCGCATACGCGCAGGCAGGGGGCGGGAAAGAGCGGCGGGAGAGCCAGCAGAGTCGCAGTCCATGATGCATCCAGTTTAGCGGGCAACGACCTTCGACCCAGCGCGCACTTCCACACATCGCGATGCTGTGCCAATACTCTCCCTATACCGGACCAAAGGCCCTTGAAATGATCACCAAGTGTCGCCCAGGTCTCGTGAAGGTGGTCACGCGGCGGTAGAATCTGTCCGGTACGGTCGCCGCGCAACAAGCCCATGCACGCGGCGTGAGTCAAACGGAGGAAGACGTGCCCACTCACACAGTTTCCCAGCCCGATCCGCAGTGGTACCTCGCGAAGATGCGCGACCTGTACGAGCGTGATCCGCAGCTGCTCGACCCCTCGTGGCGCGCCTATTTCGCGACCGAATCCGCTCCCCCGCAGCTGCGCGCCACCCGCCCCGCCATCCCCGAGGCCATTCCCGGCGCGCTCGAGGGGAGCGAACCCACCCAGGCCACCCAGGCCTCGGCAACGGAGGCCGCCCCCGAGGTGCCCGTGAGCGTCACCCCGCCCACCCTCGACATTGAGGAGGAGGAAACGAAGGCGGCTCGCGTAGCCACCCCCGTCGTCTCCGTGACCCGCTCCGACCTGCCCCCCGCCCCGCCCGCCGCGGTGGCCGAGGCCACCAGCCCCTACACGCGCCTGGCACACGGACGTGCCGCCTTCACCCGCTCCCACCGAGCACCCGTCCAGGACGAGCTGCGTGTCCTGAAGTCCGCCGCACGCGCGACCGCCAAGCACATGGAGGCCTCGCTCTCTATCCCCACGGCCACCTCCCAGCGTCAAATCCCCGCCAAGCTCCTCATCGAAAACCGCGCCCTGATCAACGCCCACCTGGCGCGCACCGTCGGCGGCAAAGTCTCCTTCACGCACCTCATCGGCTACGCCCTGGTCGAGGCGCTGTGCGAAATGCCCGACCTGAACGTGCGCTACACGCTTGAGGGCACCAAGCCGGCCATCGAACAGCTCGCGCACATCGGCTTCGGCCTGGCCATCGACGTGGCCGACGCGCAGGGGAACCACTCCCTGAAGGTTCCCGTCATCCACGACGCCGACACCCTGACCTTCTCCGAGTTCGTCGACGCCTACCAGGACCTGGTCTCCCGCGCCCGCACGGCCACGCTGACGACCGCCGACTTCCAGGGCGCCTCCGTCACCCTGACCAACCCCGGCACGCTGGGCACGACCACCTCGGTGCCGCGCCTGATGGTCGGCCAGGGCCTCATCATTGGCGTGGGCGCCACCGACTACCCCGCGGAGTTCCGCGGCGTCTCCCCCAAGCGCCTGGCGTCCCTGGGCATCGGCAAGACGATGTACTTCTCCTCCACCTACGATCACCGCATCATCCAGGGCGCGGCGTCGGGCCGTCTCCTGGGCCTGATCGACGCCAAGCTGTCGGGCCGCGACGGCTTCTACGAGCGCGTCTTCACCTCCCTGCACGTGCCCACGCGCCCCTACTCGTGGGAGGCCGACTACGAATACGACCCAGATCGCGAGAAGGGCAAGCCCGCCCGCATCACGGAGATCATCCACGCCTACCGCTCGCGCGGACACCTGGCTGCCGACACCGACCCACTCGCCTACCGCGTACGCCGCCACCCCGACCTGAACATCGCCTCCTACGGCCTGAGCGTGTGGGACCTGGACCGTCCCTTCCCCACCGGCGGCTTCGGCGGCTCCGACCAGATGCTGCTGCGCGACATCCTCACGCGCCTGCACGACACCTACACGCGCACGGTCGGCATCGAATACATGCACATCCAGGACCCCGAGCAGCGCGCGTGGGTCCAGGAACGCATCGAGGGCCCCTACGAGGCCCCCTCCCCCGAGGCGCAGCGCCACATCCTGGGCACCCTCATCCGCGCCGAGGCCTTCGAGGAGTTCCTCCAGACGAAGTTCATGGGCCAAAAGCGCTTCTCGCTGGAGGGCGGCGAGTCCCTGATCCCGCTGCTCGACCACATCCTGGCCGACTCGGCGCGCGCCGGTATCCACGAGGTCGCCATCGGCATGGCGCACCGCGGCCGCCTCAACGTGCTGGCCAACATCGCGGGCAAGTCGTATGCGCAGATCTTCGACGAGTTCGAGGGCAACTACATGCCCAACTCCGTCCAGGGCTCCGGCGACGTCAAGTACCACCTGGGCACGTGGGGCGTGTACTCCCTCGACGACGGTCTGGCCACCAAGGTCTACATGGCGGCCAACCCCTCCCACCTGGAGGCCGCGGACGGTGTCCTGGAGGGCATCGTGCGCGCCAAGCAGGAGGCCCTGGGCGACCCGGACCTGCCGATCATCCCGATCCTCATCCACGGCGACGCGGCCTTCATCGGCCAGGGCGTCGTCCAGGAGACCTTCAACCTCTCCCAGCTTGAGGGCTACAAGACCGGCGGCACGATCCACGTCATCGTCAACAACCAGATCGGTTTTACAACCGGTCCAACCCAGGGCCGCTCGACCGGCTACGCGACCGACCTGGCCAAGGGCCTTCAGGTCCCGATCCTGCACGTGAACGCGGACGACCCCGAGGCCGTCATCCGCTGCGCGCACCTGGCCTTCGCGTACCGCAACGCCTTCCACAAGGACGTCATCATCGACATGGTGTGCTACCGCCGCCGCGGACACAACGAGGGCGACGACCCGTCGATGACCCAGCCGGTCATGTACTCCCTCATCGACCGCATCCCCTCCACGCGCGCGGTGTACATCCGTGGCCTCGTGGGTCGCGGTCAGCTCACCGAGGACGAGGCCCGCCTCTCCATCGCCCAATACGAGGCGGAACTGGGGCGCATCCTGGAGGAGACCCGCGCGGGCGGAGCCTCGTCGGTGTCCGAGATCAACCCCGGCAGCCGCACGCACGACCCCGCACTGACGGCCGGCGTGGGCGAGGCCGGGGAGTCCCGCGACGAGGAATGGACCATGCCCGAGTCCCAGCTGCCCGGCACCGGCATGATGATCGGGTGGACCTCCGCCGTGCCTGCCAAGCAGCTGCGCCGCATCGGCCGCGCCCACGTGCGCTTCCCCGAGGGCTTCGAGCCCCACCCCAAGCTGCGTCAGCTGTGCGAGCGCCGCCTGGAGATGGCGCTGGGCAACAAGCCCGTCGACTGGGGATTTGCGGAGCTCCTGGCCTTCGGCACGCTCCTCATGGAGGGCACCGGCGTTCGCCTGTCCGGCGAGGACGTCGCGCGCGCAACCTTCGTCCAGCGCCACGCGGTCCTGCACGACGCCGACGACGGCCGTGAGTTCACGCCGCTGCGCTTCCTCACCGAGCACCAGGCGCGCTTCGACGTGTGGAACTCCCCGCTCAGTGAGTACGGCGTGCTGGCCTTCGACTACGGCTACTCGCTGGAAAGCCCCGAGACACTGACGATCTGGGAGGCTCAGTTCGGCGACTTCGCCAACGGCGCGCAGACCGTCATTGACGAGTTCGTGTGCTCGGCGGAGCAGAAGTGGGGACAGCGTTCCTCGCTGGTCATGCTCCTGCCCCACGGCTACGAGGGCCAGGGACCCGACCACTCGAGCGCCCGCATCGAGCGTTACCTGCAGCTGGCCGCGCAGGACAACATGTGGATCGTCCAGCCCTCCACCCCGGCGAACTACTTCCACACGCTGCGTACGCAGGCCTACAAGCGCCCACGCAAGCCGCTCATCGCGTTCACTCCCAAGCAGCTGCTGCGCCTGTCGGCAGCGTCCTCGCACATCGACGAGTTCACCTCGGGCAGCTTCCAGCCCGTCATCGGCGACGCGTCGATCACGGACCCCGCAGCCGTGACCCGCGTCCTGCTGTGCTCGGGACGCCTGTACTACGACCTCGCCAAGGAACGTGAGCGTCGCGGCGACACCTCGACGGCGATCATCCGCCTGGAGCAGTTCTACCCGCTGCCCGAGGCCGAGGTGGCGGCCGCGCTCGCCCAGTACCCGAACGCGTCGGTGACGTGGGCGCAGGACGAACCGCGTAACCAGGGCGCGCTGCCATTCCTGGCGCTCAACCTGTTCCCGTCGCTGGGACGCCCGGTCCGCATGGTCTCGCGCCCCGAGTCGGCGACGACCGCAGCTGGACGTGCCTCGCTTCACAAGGAGCAAGCAGCTACCCTTATTGCGCAGGCCTTCGAAGGCTAGCGACCTCCCTGCGCGTGCCCGGTGTTCCGGGCGCGCGCAGGCACACCTGGAAAGGACCCCCAATGCGCATCTGCTTTATCGGCGACGAGCTCGTCGCGGGCGTCGGAGACCCCCGAGGCCTGGGCTGGGTTGGCCGCGTCAACGCCCACTCGACCTTCGACTTGCCCGCCACTTTCCTCACGCTGGCGGTCCCCTCCGAAACGACCAAGCAGATGGCCGCGCGTTGGGAGGCCGAGGTCCTGCCACGCCTGGCCGACGGAGAGCCCCACGGCCTCGTCATCGGGATTGGCCCCGGCGACGTTCCCGCCGGTATTTCCACCGCGCGCTCGCGCCTGAACCTCGCCAACATCACGGACCGCGCGACCTCTCTGGGTATCCCCAGCTTCGTCGTGGGTCCTCCTCCCCTGGCCGGGGTCGATTCGGGGGCTCTCAAAGCCCTGGCTTCCTCCTGCTCCGAGGTGTGCGCGCGCCGCGGCATCCCCTTCGTCGACTGCTACACGCCGCTGGTCGCCCACGACCAGTGGTTCGAGGACATGGCCGCCTCCATGGCGCGCGGCGCCGACGGCCAGACCCTGCCCGGCCAGGCCGGTTACGCCCTGATGGCCTGGATCGTCCAGCACCAGGGCTGGTACGAGTGGACGGGCGCGACGCCAACGGACGTTTGAGTGTCGGCGGGAGAGACGCGCGTATCCACGTCAATCGAGCAACCCCCCGCCTCGTCTCGCTCCCCCACCACATAGATCGACCCCATCAACGCTTCCCCGCCCTCCCCTTCCTCCAGCTCTTCTGTCCCCACGAGTCTGGGATCGCTCTTCCTCACGGGTTCCTCGCGGGGGATGTCGACCCGCGATAAGCTCTTCGCTTTCCTCGTTCTCGGCGTCATGAGCGCGGCGGCCGTCGGCCTCGTCATTGCCGTCACCTGCGCTGCCCGTTCCGGCGCCGTATCCCTCACCGTTGAGGTCGACAGCCACAGCTGGGTGATCATCGACGCGACAGTAGCCAAGGCCGTGAACGGGTAACCGCGAGCGCGCCGCCCGCGCGTTGGCCGCATGGTGTTCCACCCATAGCCTCACAGATGTCCATGCGGGCTGAATCCGTCGTTGCGCCTGTCGGCGCACCGCGCAGCGCGGTCTCCACGCCAGCACGTGCCCCGCGCGCCAGAGCAGATAGCTATAGTTGCCGTGGAGTATTCCTCCGCGCGCGCCCGCCACGGCGCGAGAACTCAATTGCCCACCCACATCGACACCAACCACGCCAGCGAGACACCATGAGCAACCAATACCCCCACGGTTATCCTCCGCAGCGCCCCTTCCCAGGCCAAGCCCCGACGCAGCCGCCGCCCGGACAATACCCGGGCGGCATGTACCCCCAGCGTCCCTTCCCGGGCCAGGGTCCCGGCGCTCCGCATGGACGCAACAACATGGGCCGTCCGGTCATAAACACGAACTACACGACGGCGCTCAACGCTCTGAAGGTCCTCGCGACCATCGGTGTCATCGCCTATTTTGTGCTGAGCAATTTCTACGATATGGGCGACATCAAGCTCCAGTGGCAAAGCATCGCGAGCGCCGTAGGCACCATCAGTATGCTCATCTGTGCGGTCATCATCGTCGTGACGGCTCACCGTATGAACCGAGCGAAGCGCTCCGGCGACAGGACGAACATGCGTAAGCCAATCGTCTCGCTCGTTGTTACCTCCATCCCCGTCCTCATCGTCGGAGCGATGGCGATCATTGGTTCCGTGCAGTCGGTTGCGGACACGATCGAAGGAACAGAGACCGTCACCGTCAAGTCGTGCAGCTACAGTGAGGTCAGGACGCGCTCGCGGCGGAGCGGCACCTCTACGTCCTACAGTTTCAAGCTCACCCTTACCGACGGTTCGAAGCACACGACTCGCTTAAGCGGCGCCTCCAAGGCGACCAGTGTCTACAGCGCCCTCTACGAAGCGTGCGCTGACAAGAAGGGGACCTCGTCTCTGAAACTCGAGGTCTATCGCCACAGCTGGATCATCGTCGACGCACGAGTGGAATGAGCGACACGTGACTAAGCAGAAAGCCACCAGGCGCGAGGAGTTCCTCCTCTGCGCAATCATGATCGCTTTCTTGACCCTCAATATCGTCCTAGGGTCTTTCTTCTCACCTGGCTCATGGTCGCCGACCGTCGTCACCGCAGCGGCCTCCTATCTGATTGTCTTCATCGTGGTCGCTACTTTTGCCGGCATCCGATTCCTGTACAGGGATTGGAAGACCCCGCCGCGGCACGCAGCCGGGCGCCCCTCCCCGGAGGTACCCGCCCACCTCGCCACGCCACCCGCAACACCCACACTCCGCCCAACCACCACAGCCACGCCTCCCAACCACCCCAAGCCGCCCAGCAACTTCGCGAGCATCGACGGAGCCATCACCTTCGCTCAGCAATCCGGTTTCACCATCATCAACCTCTTCAACGAGTACGCGCCGTTGAGCAAATACGGGGACGCCGTCGGCGCGGAAATCCTCTACCTGGCTTTCTCCCACATCGCCGAACTCGACAAGAACGCGTCGCTCACCGTCACCGGCTCGGCGACGGAGGAAGCCCTCACCCTCACCATCAGCGCGCTCACAGATCGCGCCCCCGTCCTGGGTGCGCGGCACATGGGTGAGATCCGCGCCCTCGCGACGAGCGTGGGCGGTAGTGTGGACACAGACACCCAGGCTGCCAGCTGGACCCTCACCGCGCGCCTGCCCGCCGCGGCGGACGCACCCTCCTAGCCCAGGCCTCGCCACACACCCCTCACAGCATAGATCCCCACATGAGCAACCCCAACCAGTTCAACTCCCCGCAGAACCCCTCCGGCCCCGGACAGGTTCCCCCCTTCGATGCCTCCCAGTACCAGTACCCCTCCTACCAGGGCACCGACTCCCAGCAGGCATCCGGATACCAGTATCGGCAGTACGGGCAGCCCTACCAGGCGCCCGCGGGCGCCGCCTCCTACGGGTACGCCCAGCCCGCCCCCTTGCCCGGCGAAGAGGCCACTGCCCCCACCCAACGGAAGAAGCGTTCCCTCGCGACGACCATCCTCACGATCCTGGCCGTCCTAGCCCTCGTCATCTACGCCGTGGTGGGAGGCTCATACGACTTCGGCACGGAACGACTCACCTGGACGGCCGCGGCCAGCGGGATCGGGCTCATCGTCGCCATCGGGTGCCTGGTCAGCATCCCCCGCTCCTTCCGCGAATTGCGGCGAGCCAAGGCCGTCGGCGACATCGCAACCAGCCGCATGCGCGTTCGCGCCCTGTTCTTCACCATCATCATCCTCCCCATCAGCGGCTACTTCTCCGCCACCCTCGGCGTCCCGGCTGCCCAAGACCTCGTGGAAGGCCACCACACCGTCACCGTCACCTCGTGCACCTACGAGCAGGGCTCGCATCGACGGTCGCGTCGACGCGGAGGCGGGCGCACCGTGTACGACAACTACTTCACGATGACCCTCACCGACGGGACGGCGCATACGACAACCATCGAGACAGACCAGCGCACGAGCATCCAGACCATGGGCGGCACCTACGAGGTGCTCTACCAGGCCTGCAACGTGCAATCGGGCAACGCGTCCATGACCCTGGACGTCTACGAGCACAGCTGGATCATCGTCGACGCCCGCCTGAACTGACACACAGACGATCTCGCCCCAGCTTCGTTCCCCCTCCCCTCAGGTCCACCATGAGCAACCAGAACCCGTATCCGTCTGCCTTCGGCCCGTCCGCCTTCGACCCGTCCGCCTCCGCACGCCAGTTCCCTCACCAGGCGCCCGACCCGTGGTCCCCACGCGAGGACGCGCCCTCCAGCGGCGTCCCCCAACCACCGATCACGCGCAACCGGGGCGCATGGGAGGCCAACCCGACCGCCCCGAGCGTGGGCGGGCAGGGAGGCCCCAACGGGCAAGCGCGCCGCACCCAGGCCTCGACGATGGGAAGCTACTACCCGGGCGCATCCCCGACCGGCGCGCCGCGCGAGCCGAAGAAAGAGTCCAAGGGACACTTCTGGCTGTGGGTCATCCTGTCGACGCTGGGCATCCTCATCGCAATGTTCGTGTACTTGATCGGCGAGTCCTTCACCGTCGGCCCGGAAGTGCTTCAGTGGACGCTCATCAAGAGCGGCGTGCTTCTCATCGCTGCGCTCGGGTGCATCGCCCTCGGAGCCGTCGTACACCGCCGCATGCGTGCATCCAGGGCGCAGGGCAACGAGAATGACGCCCTCTCACGACAGCCCGGACTCGTCATGGTTGGCTTTGTGGGACTGCTGCTCGGGTACTTCGCTCTGTCCAACGGGGTGCCCGCCGCCCTCGACCTCGCCGACGGGCCACAGCCATTCACGGTGACATCGTGCACCTACGACCAGTACTCGATAAAGAAATCGTCCTCCCGTGGCGGGAGCACGACCGTGTACGAAAACGAATTCACCATGACCTTCGACGACGGGACCGTCCACACGACGACCATCGAGATGGACAGCGCAGAGGAGATCGAGCATGAGGGCGGCGCGGTGAGAGTCCTCTATCAAGCGTGTCATCTGCGGTCGGGGGCCGCGTCCATGACCGTGGATTACTACACTCGCACGCGGGTCATCGCGGACGCCCGGCTCAACAACTAGGCGCCGCCAAGCAGCGCCCGCAACGCCGGACGGAGGTTTGTCACGCGACGCCGACGCCCCGTCAACACCGGGCCGCCAGTGCGTGGACACGGTGACTACCCCGTGGGCACACGGGTCTATCCTGGCTAGACACACGGCGATCAGGCCGACGCGAGCCCGCGTGCCCGCGCGAGCCGACCATCGCCTCGTCGATACCTCGCCCGAAGGACACACCGGTGACTAACACGAGCGTTCCCCAGCCCAACAAGGAACCCTACTACCCGCCCACGAGGCAGGATTACCGGGATCTCATCGAGCACCACTACCTGATCCGGGCCTTCACGTTCTTTCCGCTCATCATCGTCGCCGTCTCCATGTACATGGCCGCGGACTACGGGCCGCTCCACTTTCTGACGGGCGTCGCCATGAACGTCGGCGTCCTCGCCACCTGCCTGACCGTCCCCCTGGCGATCCCCGTCATGATCCGCGACGCGCGCGAGGCCCGAGAACGCGGGGTCGACAAAGCCATCCCGCGCCGTCGCCTGTGGAAGGTGGCGGGCCGCGTCGCCATCAGCCTCGCCTTCGGAGCGATCAGCGTCGCCTACCTCACTCCCTTCGTGCGCGACGCCACCGACGGCTCACGCAACGTGACCGTCACCAGCTGCACGAACACGGTCGCCCAGAGGCAGCAGCGCAGCGGCAGCCGCGGCCGGACCCGCGTCATCAACTACGAGGTCTACGAGATCACGATGCAGCTCGCCGACGGTTCCACCCGCGTGCAAGACATGCGCCTGCACCCCCGGGACAACGAATCTGCTAGCAGCCAGGCAGTCTACGACGTGCTCTACGAGGCCTGCGTGACCCATGCCGGCACCACCGGCATGACGTTGAAGATCATGCCCCACTCCCGGACCATCCTGGCCGCGCGCCTCAACTGACGACGCGCCCGCCAACGCGACTGTAGCCCGTCAAAGGATCCACATGAGTTCCCAGTATCCCTACCGCAACGTTCCCTCCCAGCCTCCCATCCCCGGCCCGCCCGCCGGTTCCGTGCCGGGCGCCGGTTTCGTGCCGGGCGCCGGTTCCCTGCCGGGCGCCGGTTCCGTGCCGGGCGCCGGTTCCCTGCCGGGGGCCAGTTCGGTGCCGGGCGCCGGTTCCGTGCCGGGGGCCAGTTCCGTGCCGGGCGCCGGTTCCCTGCCGGGGGCCGGTTCGGTGCCGGGGGCGCCCTCGGGGGCTCCCAAGCGCGGTGCCCTCCGGCGTCTGGCCCCCTACTCCATCATCGCGATCCCGGCGGCGTTCGTCGCCACCCACGTCATCATGTCCAACATGGACGCCTACGGCAGCGGCATGCTCACAAGCACCATCCTCCTGTGCTGTGTCGGGCTCGTCATCGTGGTCGGCGGGATCGTCGCGATCGTCTCGTCCCTGGGAGACCTGCGCACCGCGAAACAATCCGGCGACCGCCGCGCCTACAGTAAAGAACGAGACTCCATGGGCTGGACCACGATCGGCGTCCTCATGATCGCGGCGCCTACTTTCTTTTACCTGGTTCCCGCCGCCTGGGACCTGTTCGATGGGTCGCAGACGCGCACGGTCACCTCCTGCAGCTATGACCAAGACATCGTGAGCAGTTACCGGATTCCGCGCAACGACACCAGTTTCAACAATCACTTCCACATGCGTTTCGAGGACGGCACCCGCCACACCTTCTCCATCAGGACGCAAAGCCGAGACATTTCTCGGCTGTCAGGAATCATGCAGCCGCTCTACCAGGCGTGCGTCCTCAACCCGGACAAGACTCCCCTCACCATCGACGTGTACATGCACAGCATGGTCCTGGAGGACGTGCGACTGTCCTGAGGTACGTGGGCGTGCTGGCGGACCTTCCCCCGCACACTGACCGATACTCCCCCGTGCTGGCGGGCGTTGCCCCACGCAGGCGTCGTCCCTCATCGACGAGGCCGTGAAACGCCGCGTGAAACACAGGTCAGCCCTGGGTGAGGATCCACGAGATGAAGCGAGCGCTGCCCCCGTGTGGGTGTGCTGGCGGGCGCTGCCCCGCGCAGGCCTCGTCCCTCATCGACGAGGCCGTGAAACGCCGCGTGAAACACAGGTCAGCCCTGGGTGAGGATCCACGAGATGAAGCGAGCGCTGCGGTCCAGGGCGGCCACGGCCTCGGGAATGATGGGAACACCCAGGACGTACACGTGGAAGCCATCCGGCTCCACGCGCAGGCGCACGTCCACCCCGGCGCGGGCGGCCTTGCGCGCGAACTCGATCACGTCGGGGCCGACGATGTCCGCGTCGCCCTGGAAAATACGCATCGGCGGCAGTCCCGACGGGTCTCCGTACAGGGGGCTGACGCGCCAGTCGGCCGGATCCAGGTCTGCGGCCCACGCGCGGCCCGCCCACGCCGCGCCGGGGACACGCAGAACCCGGTCGCGGCGCTGCACCTCCTCGATGCGCGGATTCGTCATGGTCACGTCCACCCACGGGGCGTACAGGACGAGGCCGTCCACCTGCCGCGCACCCGCGTCGCGTCGCTGCATCGCGAGGGAGAGGGCCAGTCCGCCTCCCGCCGAGTCTCCAAAGAGGATGACGCGGCCGAACTCAGCCTGGGCCTCGTCGATGATGGGCTGGACGACGTCGAACGCGTCAGTCGCGGTGTGCGCGGGAGCAATCGGGTAGTCAGGGATGATGACGGGCAAGCCGGTTCGGTCGATGAGGCCCTCGACGACGCCCCACTGCCCGGCAACCATCGGGTACACGTAGGCTCCGCCATGCAGATAGATGAGCGCGCCGCCCGCGCGCTGGCCCCGCTTCGGGAACACGCGGGTTATGCCTTTGTCGCACGTCGCCGTGAAACGTCCTCGCATGCGTGCAGGCATCGGGGCGGGCTGTGGGGCGTGGAGCGCCATCTGCTCAGTTGCTGTCTCGCTCTGTAGCAACGGAGGCACAAGCCCCATACAGAAGTGAACAACGCGCATCTGGAGGGACATGACGGCCTCTTTCGTCTCGACGAATCAGTGTTGCGCGCGGGACGCACCGGCGCGCCAGCACATACCAGGATACGACTCAGGAGAGGGGTTCTCCTCGTTGCGGACGCTTTGTTGCGTTTGTTGTTCCGTTCAGAGCTACTGGGCGGCGGTGCCAGTGGGCGGCGACGCCAAGCGTCGTCGCGGAGCTGGTCGCCCGTGACGTCCTTCGTCATCCCATCGGTGACGCCCATCCGACGTTTATCAGCGTCCCAATTGGCAGGCCTGCGCTGGTTAGGGAGCAGGACACCAGGGGTCATGGTGGGGGTTTTGCAGCATTAGGAGCCTCCCTTCGGCGTGTCGCCGGCGTGTCGCACCTCTAATGGTGCAATTCCCCCCGTTTGCTGGCGGTGAGGTCGCGGTTCGAGCTGGCGTGGCGCCAGCATCGCAGACCATCTCGGCGAAAGACGTTGACAATGGGGTGAGCTATGAGCTGTCCCGGGTGTTGTGGCTGAGGTGGTCTGCGTTGTGGCCACGACGGCGCCTGGACTTGTGCGTCGCTTGCACGTTCGCCCTAGAGATGTGAGCGCGAAC